>JAAYDZ010000029.1 GCA_012728975.1 Bacteroidales bacterium | reverse complement strand
GCACAAACGCACAGACAAAAGAATTGTCATCCGTGTCATACCACCGTTCCGGTATGCGTTTTGATGACTGCACCGATATTAGGGTTAACAAAACTGCGGACACCTATACCCTGGTTTTTGAAACAGGTCGCGACGAGAACAATACGATAAGTTTTGAGATAGAGAAAAGCGACTTTGATGAGTTGTCAACTATTGTTTTCGGTATGAGTAAACCGCGCAAAGAACGCCACGGTTATGTACGTGATTTAATGAAATCCCTTCAGGTATCATTTATTAAAAACGGCAAAACTGTTTATCTAAATTATTCTATCAATCAACGCAAAGACAAAAAAACTGCGGAATTGGAGAAACAAGCAGTTGATTTGATGTATAAGTGGATTGACAGGTACAAGAAACAATTCGAAATTCGCTTTAATTACAGCAAGGGTATTGCTACGCCTACGGAAATCGTCGCTCATGCTGAACCTGCCGATCTGGTGGAAGATCTGGGCGTCTTCACAGAACGCCTTGACCCTGATAGCGATATTCAATGTGGAGGAAGAAATGACTATTCCCATCGATGGCGTGCCTTAAAACCCGGTATAGTTACCGTTTGGCTCCATGAAGTGAGTTTAGGAGACGATGTCGTCAGTAATTTTACAAAAGACTACGAACCTTCTGCCTGCTATATCATCGACGAAAACCTGCATGTGCGTTATTCTAAAGAGGAAACGCTAGCAGCGCAGGAAAGATTTAAAAAGCAACAAAAATACAATAGGAGAACAGAGTAATGCTTTTATTAGGAGTAGTAGAAGAACGAGGTTGGCTTATGTCAACATTTAATCTGACCTATCCGGTCGGATGGGACAAGATCTGCAAAGCTGTAAGTATGGCTTACGGGTATTACGATAAGGTAGAAGTTTTAGTAGATAACGAAGTAATCGACATTTCCTCAGCAGATGATATTTTGAAAATCGAAGAAGCGGGAAATATAACTATTCGAGGAAAATCGACAATTATTAAAGTCCCGATGATGATAACATTTTTCAATCAGCTTAAAACCGTAAATGTTGCTGTGCCGTGTATGACAGGGGAGTTTGAGAAGGCTGATTATCAGCAATTCAACTTGTCGCTTGGAGAGTATATGGACAGTTTGGAATTGGCAATGTATCGCTGATTTACAACTATAACCTAAGGCAGAAAAGCAGAAACAACGTTAATATTTATTTGATAACAATATGAAAATCAAAAAGTTATTTTTAGTTATTGCCGTCATAAGCCTATGCCCTCTTACGTATGGGCAGACTGACAATAATGATCAACCAGCAAGTGTAGAGAAAACCATACGAGACATAAGGAAAGAGTATAATCTCGTTAAGTCACAAATAGCTACCTTGGACAAGGATGGCTATGCAGGTGAACTATTTTGCCTGCACACTATTGACAATAAGTATGGAAAATCCTATCCGGGAGTTGGAGTCTATCAGGGAGAATTATTTTTTTACTACGAAGCAGAGGGGGGCTGTCCGCCAATTTTGCGTATGGTTATAGAGAAAGTGAATTCGGCAGGGAAAACAATTTACTTTGAAGCCCTTTACAGCAAGGAGAGTGAAGTATTGTTTGTTTTTGAAAAAAACGAGTACGACAACAATATAGCCAAACGCTTTTATTTTAGAGATGGCTCTATTGTTAAATACAGCGAAAATAATGTGGATATAAAATTGGACACCATATCGGATGAGACTATTTGGATATACCGTGCGGCTTCGGCTCACAAGACAAGATTTGATCTCTTTTTTGAAGTAGAATAAACAATTAAAATCATTTAAAAATTATAAGACCATGAAAACTGCCAGGAAAACCTTGACCATGCTTGCGCTGTTCTTTATGACGATGATTGGAGCAACATCATGTGCAAATTCACAGAAAGAAGTAGATATAAAAGCACTCTTCGATTTGATGCCTGCTGAGGCTTTTAGTATGACAGACTGGGAGACACCTGCCGAGTTGGAAGAATATATGGCGGTATGCGACCATGAGAACAGATACCTCAGATTGGAGTTTGAAGACCAGGTCAGTTGGGAAATGTGCTATTGGGACCTGAAAGACGGAAACAAACTGATTGCTATTGGCTATGTCGGGGGATTCAGTTATTATATTTACAGCAATGGCATAATAACTTCCACAACAGATTTTGGAGTAGAAGAGATGCGCCGTTCAGTTGAAAACAGCATCGCAATGAATCCTTACTACAATTGGATTGACTTCTATGTTCCTCGGCACGGGACTTCTGTTTACATCTCTATCAATCGTCAGGATTTCTTGATTTATAAATGGGAAAATGAGCAGTTTGTACAAATAAGAGATTATCCCACCCAAAACAACACTCACCAGGGACTTGTAGAAGGATTTGCTTCTGCGCTTATCAGTACAGATGCAGACCGTTGTTTACAATATGTTGAGCCAAGTTATGTTGCATATCAATGTATGGATTTTTTTGAGGGAAATATAGAAGAATTTATATGCGACTTAATTGCAGGCGAAAATGAGCAAGGCCCCATAAAACCTGCAAACCTGGGCGACATAAAAACAGCAACCTACCGCTACACTCCCGAAGACGGATTTGCCAATCACATTATTCTTATCGAACTCAATGACGGCCGCTCCTACACCTATTACCCTAGTCTGGTAACGGTTGAAATTTTCGAAATACTTGAAAATGGAGAGAATGGAGAATTAAAAACAAGAATTCCATATATCATCGACGGACTGGGATAAGAAATAGAGAGAGTTTTACCAGCAAAAAAGTCATGTCAGAATAGCATTCACTCACCGAGACATCCTTGGTTGCTGAGTTTTAGTGTTCTGACATAGTTTGTGCTATACCACAAAAACACGCCGCAAACAGTTGTTTGCGGCGCGTTTTTAAATTGTTCTATATTTTATTTTGTGGTTTTTAAATTAGCCCAAGCCTCAGTTCCATCATCTTTCTTAAGATAAAACTGCAGTGTGTATTGATCGCCTCCCGGACTCTTTGTGGACGGAGTCGTGGAAGACCTGTTGAGTTGAATTGCACCATTCACGATATTGTCACTCGAAAAATTAACACTAACCCAATCATTCCACGATGAGGCTTCGGGATTCATGATATGCATAAAGCCGACAAACAGGTTTTTCCACGCCGGACTATTTATATCAATCATCTGACCTAACATACTTTCTGTAAAACCGGTTATGCGTCCATAATGTATGGTAGCCAATTCGGGATATTTCTCCTTACACCATTCCACATAATAGGTCCCATCATCCCTTTTCACCACCTCCACATAATCGAGTTCCCCTTTCACAACCTCAACTTCCTGTGATCCGATACGAACTACATTTTCTTTCATCTTTTTGGCCTTTGCCAATTGACCGCCAGGGCTATCGTCTTCCTCCTCCGGTGCAGTTATTTCAGCTTTGACAGAACCACCCCATTTGACAGGCACATTGGTCTTAAACTCTGCGGTTACGCTACCTTCGGTGAAATCTTCTTCTGCCGTAAAGACAATATCTACCGTACCATCCGGTGCAGTTACACCTGAAGCAGGGCAGGTGCCGCCGACAGCTGTAAATGTAAGGGTTTGACCTTGTACAGGAGACCATTCGCCTGTTAAGGAAGAGAAGGTTTCGAGTTTGAATGAAATCGGCGCTTTTCCCTCCTCACCTATAATCTGTGATGTAGGATTGGCAGTCAAGCGGAAGTTGATGATTTCAGCCTCCCATAGTTCAGCTTCAACCGGGTCTTCCTCTTCATCTCCAAGCACGATCTCTGCCTTGACATTGCCTTCATCCGTGCTGGTAAGTGTAAAGGTTACCTCTGTATTCCCCTCGCTATCGGTAAAAGCATACTCTTTATCCAAAGTGCCTCCCTCCGCCTCGAAATGAACCAGCAGACGCGACCCATTGTAAGCAGTGCCGGTGAGGTGATTTTTATTGAGAGCGTGGTATTTGATCAGTTTGGTTTCGCCGGTGGTCATCTGAGTCGGTGTCTCTGTATTGAGAGTCAATTCGTCAGGAAGGGCTACAATGGGAAGATCAAATATATTAATCGGTTCAATTTCCACCAATTTCTCTTCAATAAAGAAAAGATCCAAATTGAGGGCGAGATCGAGGTCAAGTCCGGCAGAGAGTCCGGCATTCCACCCGAAATAACGGTTCTCAATTAAACGCGCATCCGCAGCTGCTTTTATGTAGGGCTTTGGATTGATAGTTGGGCAAAGAACGCTGTAGATTCCTATCTCAATGGAAGGATAGGTAGATACACTTCCCTCTATATGCGCGTGTGCATCAACGGAGGGGTAAATAAGTTCTAATTTTCTTTCTACTTCATAGATGGGTTTACCGCCGGTCTCATGGTCCCATTCGACACCGAGTTTTGCCGTCATTCCGGCACTAACACCACCTGTAACTGATACCTCACCTTCTGCTTCAGCACTCAATTCTGCCATAAGATCTGATGAAACAGATATATATACTGGAACAGCTCCCACCATGAAGGTAAATCGCGTCTTTACAATCTCTTCCTTGAGCGTGAGCTCCTTACTGATCTCCGCACCTGCAGTAGCTGCAATTTTCAGCGCCAGGTTTATATCAAATCCCCCTTCAAGGCATATACTCAAATGCTGCAGATCGCCTATGCCGACCTCTTCCCATGGCACCTCTCCGAAATCGAATTCAAAAGTACCCTTAAGTCCCACGTCAAAGTTGCATTGCTCCCAGGTCAGGCTTAGAGGCCCTTGTTCCAACAATGTAGTTCCATCCATATTCTTCTCCCAATTAAAGAGTTCTTTGGACATCTCCTGGGAAGCTTTAGTTAAGTCGTAAACGGGAATATATTTATGTCCGTTGAATATCTCTACCCGACTTGGTGTGTAGATACGTTCAAACGGAGATCTGGTCGTTACTCCGGATTCCGTGGAAAGGGTAAATTTACAGTTTTTGAATAGGTGCCCCATCTTACCCTCAGTGGTTTTCACCGACAAGGTGCCGCCCTCTTTCGTTTGGGTTACGGAAGAAACAATCCGAATGTGATAATCACCTGATTCATCGGGAACAATAAGCACGTCATTCTTCTTAATGGGCGGAACATTCGATTTGAAAACAATTTCGATATCCCCGGAAGCTGCATTGAACGTTTGAGATGTCACATTCTGCTCCCAGTCGATGGCAACATATCCGGCCCTTCTTGTAAGATCGGGCTCATTGAAATAATACAAATAATTTGCCTGAGGAGTCATTGATTTACAGGACAACGAATAGACAAACGCTTCCTGTTGGGTAATGGTAAACTCAAGATTAGTTGCGGCTTGTGGAAAGAGCGAAACAAAGATCATCTCCTCGCTGCCTGCTTCCTGGTCGCATACTACATTGATATAGGAGGGCTCCTCCCCAAGCGTAAAGGAACCGGCTTTAAGGTCAAATGTACCGTCAACAATAATAGTATTACCGCTAACAGTCAATTGAGAAATCTTCATACTATGCGAACCATCCAACGAAGGGTTTTTAAGCCCTAAGACCGCCATCTTGCTACTGAATGAAAGTGCTAACTTTCCGGATATTGCTTTTCCGGAAGCACTCATCAACATCGGCATGGTCCGCCTGGATTGGTTCTGTATGTTGATTTGAAGTTTTCCATTTGTGATCGAGGAGGCTTCATATCCATCGGCATAGACAAAATATACAGTCTCTCCATTTTTAGGTTCTTCAAATGTGCCAACTTTCTTAAAACGGGCGGTGCCATCCTCTGCAACATCATTAATTTCATAGGTCATCAGGACATCGCCGGTGCCATTGTTATAATAGCCTATGATCTTATCCCCTTTCTCCCACCTGGGGGTAAAATTATAATTTCCTCCTGCACCCTCTGGCATAGTCTTGACCGATGCCCAATTGGCAATCGTGGCAGAAACCACAAGATCGGTCTTGACGTCGTCAGGTTCATCGGGAATATCCGGTTCGGGTTTGTCGCAAGAGGAAACAACCGATATAGTTACACAGCCAATAAATAATAGCATCAGCTTTATAATGGCCTTACGCCATCGTCTTAATGGGTTTCTTTGTATGGTAGTCATAAGATAATAGTATTAGTTGGATTAAGTTGAATTTATAGTTTCCGGTTTTAATTATTTTGAAACAGAGAAAAGTCAAAATATACCATTTTTAATTCATGGATTGTCTCCTGATTTCCCTTTACTTCAAAAAGCATATCGTCAGGATTGGGTGGTCCCATTTCTGCAACTGTATTGTTGGAGAAAGCGTACCCTTCGACAGGTATCCCCATTATTCCCAAATCAATCTTTTGATTCTCATTTTCATCGTGATAAGCTATAATGATGTACTGACCTTCAGGAAGAGAATCCAGATTCCAAACAGCAGAATAGTTTTCAATAGATAGAGTCACTGTTTGAGTTGCCTCATGTTTGGAAAAGTTCTCCTTTCCGTCGAAAAGAGCCACCATCACTTTTCCATCGTTGCTTTTCAGATTTTCAAAGCGAACGATTAATGTTCCGTTTGCGGCATGCATCTGAGTGACAAAGAGCACAATTGTACAGGTGAGTAATAATAAGCGTTTCATCGTTTTAATTTGATAAGTTATAAATTCAAATATTCTTTTAAGGATTCAACATATTCTTCGAAGGCTTTTATACCAACTTTTGTGATTTTACATACGGTGCGGGTTCGTTTTCCTACAAATCCCCTTTCAACTTCAATGTAACCCGCTTCACTCAACTTATCTATTTGCACACTCAGGTTTCCCGAGGTGGACTTGGTTTGTTCTTTCAAATAGACAAAATCGGCCTCTTCGGCAGATAGCAATATGGACATTATTGCCAACCGAAGTTCTGAATGAAGTAGGGGATCGAGTTGTTTAAACATGATTTCTGCCTTTCCAATTTAAAATATGCCCCGGAATAACTTGTACAATTAGGAAAAGGGCTGCAAATACAAGAACTGAATCGAGAGTATTGCCCAATATCAGGCAAAAAATTGACAAGAACATTCCTATAAATCCTGCAACAATTAAGGGCACAAACCTAATAACCAGCCCGGTAATTGCCGTTCCTATACTGATGAGCAAGGTTACTATAAACAATATTGGAAATCCCTCCATTATAGTGGCGGCCGGTGCAGGAATAAAGGCAGCTATTCCAATTACAATCCATACATACATAATTACTTTATCGATGTAGGTTGTTACTCCTTTTTTCTCTTTCTTCATACTGATTGTCATTGCCGTAAAACCAATTACAGGAATTAGAAACCATAATAAATTCCAGTAATAATTTTGGGTTGACTTGAGTGTAAACCAAACCAAGAGCGAAACCAGCACGGTCGTGTAGCCCCAAATAAGAAATGGTATCCCATTCCCTCTTTCAATGCGCTGTTGCGTGTTGCGGATCATTTGAGTGATGAGTTCCAAGCTCTCCTTCTCATTTAGTTGTTTTTCTTCCATTGTGATATTTATTAAAAGTGTTATTTATTTAGTTCATCATTGAAATCTGATGCAAATATAAATCGGTTTATTTTATAAACCAAATAAAAATGAATAAATGTCATTTTTTTTAAGAAATAAATGTAGGGCTAAGAAAATATCTAGCTTCGCGCCGATAGATTTTGATAATCTTTTAAATCTGCATCAGCTGCTTAATAAGGTTTGTTTTTCTATCTTTGTATTTTACTTATTAGCAAACAACACATGTACTATGAACCAAAATAAACGTATCTTATCTTTTTTTGTAGTTTTTCTCATCTCTGCTTTCTCATGTTTAATGGCTCAGGGACCACAAACTCAGAATTATGCATCCGATAGTTTAGCGCATCAGAATGATTCTTTAAATAGAGAACTACTACATGATTATAAAAGTCGTCTCCTGGAAATGGACTCTCTTCGCAGATTGGATTCGATAAGACAGGTAAAACTTGAAGAACAATTGGCTTCTCTCAAAACTACAGACAATCTTAAAATAGAGGACATTCAAAGGCAACTTGCTGATATTCAACAACGAGAGACAGATAGATTGGCGAGGGAGAAAGAAAGGGTTGACTCTCTCCGCAGTATAGCCACAGCATATCCTGTAATTGGTGTGCTAAAGGATACCATTTTCTCACTATATGCGCGTTTAGGTTCATTTACCCCAAAGGAAAGAGCACAAAATGTTAGTGCGAGGATAGAAGTTTTGTACGATGATGACTTTATGAATCCCGATTCTCTTTATGTAGCAAATTCAGATACTTTTCGGGATATTATGTATCAGGACAAAATCTTGATGAGTGTGACGGAAACTGATGCAATTTGGAATAACACGACAATTGATGAGCTTGCTCAAAAGTACCTGGGATTAATACAGCATTCGATTAAAAATGCACGGGTGGAGAAGAGTTTGCCTCGATTGCTCACCAGGATAGGATTGGTTATTCTGACCATAGTGGTTCTGGTGTTGATGATAATCGGTGTGAATAAGTTATTCAGATTTTTGAACAAATATGTACAAGAAAAGAAAAGGCATTGGTTTAAAAATCTAAAATATCGAGATTACACCTATCTCTCTGCTGAGCAGGAGATCAAGCTGGTAAGCAAATTATTTACTATTTTGCGGTGGGTGACAATAATAACGATGCTTTTCCTCGTTATTCCTATCATATTCAGCATTTTTCCCTTTACCAGAGGCTGGGCAGATTGGCTATTTGGGATGATATGGAAACCGCTTAGGAAAATGCTGCTCTCTCTTTGGAATTATCTTCCCAATCTATTTACAATACTTATAATATATATAATTTTTAAGTATTTAGTTCGTTTTATTCGTTATTTCTTTAGAGAGATTGAATCAGGAAAGCTAAAAATTAACGGGTTTCATAAAGAATGGGCTTTGCCTACCTTTACTATTATTCGTGTGCTGCTTTATGCTTTTGCCTTCATTATTATATTCCCCTATCTGCCTGGCTCTGATTCTCCCATTTTTAAAGGAGTTTCAGTATTTCTAGGTCTCCTCGTTTCTTTGGGATCATCATCGGCAATAGCCAATATGGTAGCAGGGTTAGTAATAACATATATGCGTCCATTTGCAATCGGTGACAGAATTAAGATAAATGACATTTCGGGTGATGTGATAGAGAAAACGATCTTGGTGACCAGGTTAAAAACAATTACCAATGAAGAGATAACCATTCCAAACTCTGCCATATTGACGGGAAATACAATCAATTATAGTAGGTTTGAAAAAGACCCTGGACTAATTCTCAGCACTATCGCGACTATAGCCTACGACGTACCATGGAAGCAAGCACATGCTATGTTAATCGAAGCCGGTTTGCGTTGTAAAGATGTGCTTCGGGAACCAAAACCATATGTTATTCAATCAGCACTAAATGAATTTTATGCATCATATAAGATACATGTTTATATAAATGATGCCAAACTTCAATTAAAAGTATTATCAGAACTCCACGGACACATTCAAGATATTTGCAACGAAAATGGCATAGAGCTTATTTTGCCACACTACTTGGCACATCGCACTGCACAGCATATGGTTATGAATCCTGAATATATACCAAAAGGCTATAAAGGTCCTGCATTTGATGTGAATGTGAACATTGAAAATAAAAGTGACAAAAAATAGTATGGAGTTCTTATTATTGAGAGAAGATGCAGACTATCTTGCGAGAGATCTGAAAAATATCGTTAATGCTGATAATTTCAATTTCTCGTGAGTTTGATTAGCCTGATGCTAGAAACAGCGTTCCATATATTTTTCGCCATTTTAGCAAAATACTATAACAGACATCTTTATCTTTCAAAACTCGACTTGTCAGGAAGGATACTTTCAAATGCGCACTCAATCTCCGACATCACTTGCTCATAATTGGAAATATGGGCGTTATCATTAATGCACACCAACTTGTATGACTGATTGCGAATAGCCTCTACCGCTTGTTTGGGTTTTATAATAAGCGGGAACATTTTTGTATCTTGATAAGTATTGTAGGGATTGAAATTTGAGCGACAAATCTGCCATGTCCGAAATAGTTCTTGAGTGTAGTCTTCGGGGTTTCTGAATCGATTTTCCGACATTTTTGTCAGTTCCGGCTCTGCATAATCCCACACCTCTTCAAAAGTTGATTTCAAGTAAGGATGAGCGTTGTGTGGTGTGCGCAAAGTTACAAACTTCCTGAAGGGTTGCATCAAACGCGTGTATCTCAACTTACTCCCGTAAGATGGATGAAACCATTTATCGTAGTCGCGTTTCAGTATTTCCTTCTTATTGAATCTGCTATTAATTATGCGTATGTTGTTTTTCAAACATTTGTACCATAATCCCATTCCGCTGTTGAAAGTAAAAGCAGCAATGTCGTTAGGCAAGCCATTCTTAAAAAATCTTTCCTTGGGTAGTTGATTGATGATAAAATTATCGTCATTAAAATATACAAATTGTTCTGCCAAATCTGGAATCCTGTGAAGGTAGATCTCTATTACCGATGAATTGAAAACCGGCAAAAATTGGTTAGGAATATAATCCGTATGGTTTACCAGATGGAGTTTTGGATGGTCCTCTTTCAACCATTCGGGTTTTTGTCCACATGTCACAAAATGAATTTTACGTACCCATGGAGCAAATTTTTCTACACCCCGAAACCAATATTTGAGTAACCCATAGTCACGAAACCGTGCTTCAGACATTGCGTCAGTTGCATTGTCAATCTTACCTGAGTACATGGTAAAATCGGCTTTCCAGTTTGGGTCCTCCATATCAACCCAAGTAATTACAAAATCTATCATATCTAATGGAGGCTATAAGTTTCATTTTGCAATTATTCCTTAGCATTTAGTTACAATATAAAAGTTTTTTTCTGACTGTAACAGTAATGTAATAATACAAAGATACTTTTTCTTTCTTCAATTGAACTAATCATTGCGATTTTTTTGATTTTGTTGTATCTTTATGAGAACAAACTTAAATGAGATCAGAATATGACATCAGAAAAAATTAACAAGATGGAAGAACGCGAATTGTTGCTTGACTCTGTTCGCGATTTCAACGAGAGGGAATATATTCCCAGACAGGAACTATTTGAAGGCTTGAAAGGGGAGCAAAAACCCCACACCCTATTTATCGGTTGTTCCGATTCGCGCGTGGTTCCGCATATGTTGACGAACAGTTTGGCCGGGGATCTTTTTGTAGTACGCAACATAGCCAATCTTGTCCCCTTTTATGAAACGGAGACAAAAGAATTCGTAGCCACTTCTGCAGTAATTGAATATGCCGTGCTAGAGTTGCAGGTCGAAAACATTGTGGTTTGCGGACATTCAAACTGTGGTGGTTGCGGAGCCCTCTATATGGGGGAAGATCTGAACAAATTGCATCATACGAAAAAATGGCTTGAACTCGCAATGCCTGTAAAAGAGATTGTGGAAGAAAAAATAGCCAAAAAGAAGATTCCTTTGGAGAAACGTGAAGAATATACGGAAAAAATGAATGTAGTACTTCAGATGCGACATTTGATGCATTATCCTTATATTCGGTCACGCGTTAGAGCAGGTAAATTACACTTATATGGGTGGTATTATGATATCGCAGAGGGCCGCATTTACAATTACGACAAAAAACACAGAAAGTTTGTTAAGGTGGAATAGGGAGATGCTATTAGCAATTAGCTATTAAGAACTAATAGCCAGCCAAAATGCCTTTGTCCAACGGCAAATAGCCAATAGCTAGGTTCTTTGTTATTATCAATAAACATACTGAGGGTGTCGTTTGAAGCGACACCCTCGACTGTTTTATATAAAAACCTATTATAAGGTCACTAAGGGTTTCCCATTAATCAGCGGGAGTAAAGGGGTTCCCATTACTATTCCGCGGAGGCCAGTTCCTACTCTCCGCTGTCGCTGCTTGGGTGGTATTGATTATGTTTTGCTCAATAGCAGATCCCTCGGCAAATACTCGGAACAATCCTGGTGGCTGACTGTTACGAGCGGGCAGGCTGTTGACCAACGCGGTCATATTGGTACCGGATATTTTGTTGTCGTAGCAGTATAACTCTCTCAGCACATCATTCCTGCTTAGATCAAGTGACATGAGTTGGTTTCCGTAGCAGTGTAGATTCTTCAATGCAGGATTATTGCTTACATCAAGGCCGGTGAGTTGGTTGTTATCGCAGAACAGACTCACCAACCTGAAATTTTTGGTTACACCGAGCAAGGTGATTTGGTTGGATCGGCAGGACAGAAACTCCAATGCAGTATTCTTGAATAAATCAAGTATGGAGAGTTGGTTGTTGTCGCAGAACAGATTCGCTAACGCAGTATTCTGGCTTAAATCAAGAAAGGTGAGGTAGTTGTTGTCGCAGAACAAGCTTTCCAATGCAGTGTTTTTGCTCACATCAAGCGAGGCGAGTTGGTTGTGGTCACAGACCAGAGTCATCAAGGCGATATTTTTACTCAAATCCAGCGAAGTGAGTTGATTGCTATTGCAGTATAGTACCTTCAATGCTGCATTATTACTCAAGTCAAGCGATGTAAGTTGGTTGTCGCCACAGTTTATATGGGATACCTTACCGTAAACAGTTACGACCTGCGCACCGAGGGTATATGCATTCTCCGAGTCAAAATTGGTCACCCCCTCGTCATCATCTTTGGTACCGTTGTTGTTGAGGTCAATCCAAACATGATGACGGTCTGCCTCGGCAGCATCAATCCTGAGTAAGATGGTGCTTCCCACAGACTTGGTAGTGGTAAGTGTCATGTTTATGATATTAGGTGGCACACTCTTGAGGACAGCGTATACAACGCCCTTGTAAGTAATAATAACGGTGTCGTCGGTCTCGGTGATGGTGAGATAGGCATCGCCATCTTGACCGGGTTCGCCTTGCTCCCCTTGCTCACCCTTAGGACCTTGAACACCTTGCTCGCCATTGACACCATGTTTGAGAGTAATCTTGCTTCCATCACTCATGGTGAGCTCGTACCCACTCTTGTCAGCCAGTTCCATGTACGACTCTACGCTAATCTTTTTATTTATGGCATTAATCAAGGCCTTCATGGTGGCAATTTCCCTCTCTTGCTCATCCAACCGACGGTAAATATCGTCCAGGTCAACGCAACCGGTGAAAATGATCATCACCACCAGCGCTAGTGTCGTTAATTTTTGTTTCATAATGTTGGTTTTTCTACGAGACAATACTTTAGATATTGCTTTGTAAAATTATAAAGTTTTTTTCAATGATACAATTTTAATATTTATAAGTTTCGGGTATATAGTCCTGAGTTAGTGCGACTGAGAGTTGGACGTGATTAGCAATGACTTACCGGTAATTAGAACTTAAGAACGACTAATAATCAACAGCAAAGTTTTTTATGCTTACTAATAAACAACGAGGGTGTCACTTTAAGCGACATCCTCGACTGTTTTCTATAGAGACCTACTATAAGGTCAATAGAATTTTCCGTTAACTACCGGGAGTATCAGGTTAACCTACTGCTCGATATTGTAGCGTTTGCACACTTCTTCGTAGCTTAATTGTGCCAATTCTTGCTGCAATTTTTTCGTATTATCCGAACTTTTCATTACGACTCCGTCCACACCTATAAATATAAGCCGATACTGCCAGTTTCCTTTAGCACCTTTTACATTTGAGCCGTCGGTAGAAGTAACGTTTATTTCAACATAGAATTGAGTGTCTCCCCAAAATGTGCTAGCATAAATAACGTAATTCACCATCTTACGTCCGTCTCCGAATTCAATATGGTCATTTGCCGCAAAAAATGCCGGTAAATTCCAAATATATCTACTACTTGTTTCTTTGATATAGCAGAGCGTAACATATTCTCCGGTCATTATACTTGCAATTGTTCCCAATGAAAAATTAAAAACGTCGTTGTTGTGCGAAAAATAAGCAAAATCAGGTCTAGTATTTGTCCACTCAGCAGCAGGGGCGAATCGTTTCCAATCTGTATAATTAACATTGGCATTTCCCGTTTCACCTTTATCGCCTTTATCACCTTTTTCACCTTGATCACCTTTATCACCTTTTTCACCTTGATCACCCTTATCGCCTTTTTCACCTTTATCACCTTTATCACCTTTATCACCTTTTTCGCCTTTATCGCCTTTTTCACCTTTTTCGCCTATATCGCCTTTATCACCTTTATCACCTTTATCACCTTTTTCGCCTTGATCACCTTTTTCGCCTTGATCACCCTTATCGCCTTTTTCGCCTTTCTCTCCCATATCACCTTTATCGCCTTTATCACCTTTTTCGCCTTTATCACCTTGATCACCTTTTTCGCCTATGTCTCCTTTATCACCTTTTTCACCTTGATCACCTTTTTCGCCTATATCTCCTTTATCACCTTTAGCACCTTGATCACCTTTTTCGCCTTTATCACCTTTTTCGCCTTTATCACCTTTAGCACCTTTATCACCTTTTTCGCCTATTGCTCCCATTTCGCCTTTATCGCCTTTGGGGCCAATAGGTCCGGTAGGCCCTATCGGACCTTCGCATGATATAACTAATACCATTATTACCGTAATAAGCACGGCAAACCATCTTGTTTTTGTTAATTTTGCTTTCATAGTCTATTGAATTTAAAAATCATTAATAAGATATTTCCCAAGCAAAAGTAAAACAGTCAACAACATGTGTCAACTGAATAAATATACAGTTTTTCAAGTTGGGGAAAGATGACTTTTTCTGCTAAACCAACCTCTCCTTAATGGCTTTTATCACTGCTTCCGATTTGGAATTTACGGCAAGTTTTCGATAGATATTGTTGATGTGAAAACGAACGGTGCTGATGGAGATGTAGCATTTGTCGGCAACCATTTTATAGCTGTCGCCGGCTACAAGGCACTTCAGTACATCGAGTTCACGTTCAGAGAGGGCGTAGTTATTGTCAATAGTGCTTTGCGGAGTGGTAAAAAACTCCATTACTTTGCGAGCTATTTCCCGAGTCATGGGTGAGCCGCCATTTGCTAATTCGATAATAGCTTCGATAATCTGAATCGCCGATGATTTCTTGAGCAGGTATCCGGTGGCTCCCGCGCAGAGTGCATCAAAAATCTTATCGCGTTCTTCAAACACGGTGAGCATCATCACATTGATTTCCGGATATTTATCCTTTACCAAGCGAGTGGCTTCAATGCCTGTGATAAAGGGCATATCGATATCCATCAATATAACATCGGGTTTGTCGGTCTCACAATTTTCGATAATATCCCGACAATCGGGATATGCCCCGACAAAAGTCAGTGATCCTGTGCCTTTTATTAAGTGCGTTAGGCTGTTGCGTAAGGCATCGTTATCTTCGTATATGGCAACTTTTATCTCTGACTGCATAGTGTGTTCTGTCTCTATTTTACTCTAATCTTTCGCAAAGTTAGAGAATATTGATACTATTTCTACTATATGATTGTACGGGATTTGGGACTTTGACCCTATCTGACCCTCACTACCAACGTAACAATTGTTCCTTTATCAATCTCGGAATGGATGGTCAGTTTCCCCCCAATCTTTTCAGCCCGATATTTCATGTTTTTCAATCCGTTTCTACTAAAATTTCGGGAAGTATCAAAACCTTTTCCATTGTCGCTTATCCTCATTTTCAGAACAGCACGTGAAGCTGAAAACTCGATATTCGCTTCTGTACATTGCGAGT
>JAAYDZ010000028.1 GCA_012728975.1 Bacteroidales bacterium | reverse complement strand
CCTGTTTCAAAAACCAGGGTATAGGTGTCCGCAGTTTTGTTAACCCTAATATCGGTGCAGTCATCAAAACGCATACCGGAACGGTGGTATGACACGGATGACAATTCTTTTGTCTGTGCGTTTGTGCATCCGGGAGATGAAAGGAGTGCTAATGTCATAATAATCAGTTTTGTTTTCATAGGTACTTTATTGTTTTACCCATTTTTCATTTTCCCATTTTATTGTAACTCGTTTTAAAGTTTCTTCCGGAATTGCATAGTGCTCTCCCATCAACGAATAAACGTTCAACCATAATGTTAACGAAGTGCCTTTGTGTGGCAGCTCAAAATAGAGCTTATAATTTCCGGTCTCAAACGCAGCTTTTGCTTGTTCAAGCACCTCAGGTCTAAGCTGCGAAATATCTACAAGATCTTCCAATGTATAGGTTTGTTCTCCGCCTAATTTGTAGTTTGCATCTTCTATGAGTTGTCCATTTTCATAAAAGAATATGTGAATAGTCGAGCCGAAGTCAGTTTGGTCATTTGTTGCAACTAATGTCCGGCCATCCTTCAAATTCCAATAACACATTTGCCATGCAAAGTTGCCGCCGGCCAATTCCAGGTAGCCGTTTTCATAATCGCATTCGCAAATATACTCATCCCGACTTAATTCCCCCAACGACACATATTCTGGGAGTGCTTCTTCAGGAAGCATATCAAACAGGGTTTTAACATTTACTTTTTGTTGTGCAGTGCCACAGAAAGTTGCTCCGGCTACTGTCATAGCAAACAGCGCGAGCATGATAAAGATTTTCTTTTTTGTTTTCATGGTTGTTTTATATGGTTGTTTTGTTTTTTCAGATATAACGATGGTTCTAAATCTTGGTTCTGATATTGATTTATAAAGTATTATTGCCTTTTTCACCCGATTACTCTCTATCATCATCTACTATTTATAATTATCTTCTTTAATTATTTTCCAGCGGTTATACAAATCATCCATAGTAGATCTTGCATTGGCAGGACTTGTAGAGGGTAGTTGAAGGGCTTTAAATCCGGTTTGCTGCTCATGATACTTTTTATAATAGCGATAAGCAGTCCCGCCGTTGCAGAAAATTTGCTTGATATCCGCCTCTTTAAAAATATGACTTAAATCCGAGGGAACTGCGTTTTGAATGCTGGCATCAATTGAGCCGATGATATCGCACCGGTAGATGACATCGTATAAGGCGAGATGATGCTGTAAAAGAAAGGCTCTTCTTTCTTTAATATCCGTGCTAAGTTTTACACCAAAAATCCGTTCAAGCAAGGGCCAAAAACGATTCTGTGGATGCCCATAAAAGAAACCATACTCTCTGGTTTTGACAGAGGGAAAAGAACCCAAAATCAAAATTTTTGAATCGGCTTGAAAAAGGGGCCGAAGTGGGTGAGTAATGGTTTGATGTTTGGTCATTTTTGAACTTTAATCTCATCTTCAGATTCATGTACAAAAATAAGATTTTTGTGTTACATTTTAAAGATTTATACAACCACGCACCGCGGAACTCGCACCTCGTAACACGATAGAGGCGACCAATGGCCAGCATTCTAATTCAGCGAAGCTGAAGGCAGCGCTTCTGCGCTGCTTTGGTTCCCCAAGGGAACCATCAAAAGGAGGGGTAGACAAGGAGCGAAGCGACTGATCACAAAAGATAAAAGCGACCTTAGGTCGCTCAGTCTTTTGTGATCCGCCTGGGGCTCGAACCCAGGACCCCATCCTTAAAAGGGATGTGCTCTACCTGCTGAGCTAGCGAATCAGGAGGTGCAAAGGTATGGATAAAAGTGATATTTTGCAAAAAAAAGTACAATTCTCCCAAAAACTCCCCTAAAACGCCATTCTGAGGCCTATTGTGCCTTACTCCACCACCATTGCAAAGCCGCCGCCCGGAGCTAGATGTATGGTAAGGGGAGTACTTTTGCGGGCTATATAGTCAACCACATTGAGTTTCTCGATAGTATAATCGTGTGCTGAGCGATGGGCATTGGGGCCATCCCGGAAGAGAGTTATGGTGCCCTTTCCGGCACTTTTGCCGCCTTTAAGGAGAAAGCTCATATCGAGAGTAATATCCCTTGCATCCCAATCATTTATACCACCGATATACCATATTCCACCGCTTCGGCGGGCAGTAACTATGTATTTGCCAAGCTCTCCCTGAAGCACCCGGGTTTCATCCCACACAGTAGGGATCGAAGTGATAAAATCTGTGGTTTCCTGCTCTTTGGTGTATATGGTAGGGTTGTCGCAAAGCATTACCAGCGGTGAATCGAAGATTATATATTCGGCCACCTGGCGGGCGCGTGTCCCTTGGCTCATAGGATTATTGTAATTTGGAACATAGTCGCGGCGAATGGCATTGCGCATCGCCCCTTGGGTGTAGTCCACCGGACCGGAGAGCATCCTGATATAGGGGAAAGTAACATCATAAGAGACCATATCATCCTTGCTCCACTTCATCTGCTCCAGTCCCCAGACTCCCTCGAAGTTTATCACATTGGGCCAGGTGCGGTTGAGGCCCGCCGGCTTATACATACCGTGGAAATTGATAATCATCTTGTATTTTGCCGCCACTTCCGCAATGCGGTAATTGAGTTCCACAACATCCTGATCATCCCTATCCATAAAATCCACCTTAAACCCCTTGATACCCATTGCTGAATAGTACTTGCAAGCCTCTTCCAATTTCTTGTCGAGAGGGAAGGCTACAGCCCAAAGAATCAGGTCAACCTTGCGTTCCTTGCCATAACGGACAAGTTCTTCGAGGTCAATTTCCGGGATTACCTTCATAATATCACCATCTCTGGAAGGTGACCATCCCTCATCCAGTATAACATACTCAATGCCGTTGGCAGAGGCGAAGTCTATATAGTGCTTGTAGGTAGCGGTGTTGATCCCCACCTCGAAGTCCACTCCGGTCACTCCCCAATTATTCCACCAATCCCAGGCCACCTTACCGGGCTTGATCCAGGAAAGATCCCCTATACGACTCTCAGAGGCAAGCAGCCATACCAAGTGATTTTCCGGAAGTTCTATGTCCTTGTCAGAAATTGCAATCACCCTCCAGGGGAAATACCTCGGAGCCTTTTTGCTGCTATTGCTGCGGATTATTGCCAGATTCTCACTATAAGCAGTAGGACGCTCCTGACATCTGGTAGGATGCACCTCTATTGCTGAGGGAAAGGGGGCAAAGCGACCCCTGAGTGAGTGCTCTCCGCTTTTTTCAAGGAACATCCCTGGATAACTCTCAAGATCCGATTCGGTGATTACAGCTTTAGAATCGCCATCGAGGCATACCAGTAGCGGTGAAAAAGCGATTTTATCATCATTGAAGTTGCTGAGAGGTGTTACTTCGTATCTGTTTTCAAAAGATGTCTGATAGGAGTTGGGATTGCCGGTGCTGTAGGGGATATATGCATTATGGTCTTTCCCAAAATTGAACTCTGCAAGTTCTGCCTTTACCTTATCACCCTCTTTGAGTTTATTCCCGTAGAAGCGGTAGGCTACTCCGTCGTCATAAGCCCGAAAGATGATTCCGAAGTCCTGGCGGAAGGTGAGCTCCATCTGGTTGTAGTGCTCCCGTACGCTTGAACTCTTATATATCGGTGAGGCGATTGTGCGTTCGAATGTAGTGCGGCTCACTTTTTTTAGTCTGCTGCCATCGCCCCAGATGAAGGTTTTACTGCCATCAGCGCTTTCGATTTCCATCGAAATGGTTGAAGGTGCGATGACCTCAATGCCTTCGTGCTCCACCGACCATTTTATCTGTTCACCGATTGTGATAGTGATAATTGTGCGATCGTCAGGGGAGTTAAGTGTCACTTTTTTCTCTTTTGCCGCTTCCGCGGAAAATGAAATAGATAGGGTCGCGATAGAAATCGCGAATGCAATTAATCGTCTCATATTGTTTCTCTTTATAAGACAAAAATAACGAAAATAGTCAAGAGAGGCAATATGTCATTTCTTGAAGACGAAATAGACGGCCAGTATCAGGAATATAAATGCAATCAGGTGGTTGGATTTCAAGGTTTCGTTCTTGAAGAAAATAGTTGCGAATATTACAAATATTACAAGGGTAATGACCTCCTGGATAACTTTGAGTTGCATTAGAGAAAAGGGGCCTCCTGTGCCCTGGAAACCTATTCTATTGGCAGGTACCTGGGCGCAATATTCAAAAAATGCAATTAGCCAGCTCAGAAGTATAACTCCAAAGAGTCCCCAGTTGGAGACCAGCTTACTGCCGCTACCAAATTTGAGGTGACCATACCAGGCCAGAGTCATAAAGCTGTTGGATATTATCAGCAGCAATATTGTAATTAATCCTTTTCCCATTTTATTTTAATCCGAAATCCTTACTCCTTTCTTGTTCCACAAAATCAGGCCTATTATAGACATTATAGTGTAGGCTACATATAGAATCATTGTCGGCCACATTCCTTGCGTAATATAGAGCCAGATAGAAATGGCATTGCATACAAGCCATACATACCATTGCTCAATGTATTTCTTCGAAAGCCAATAAGTGGCGAGCATGCTTAGCACTGCGGCAGCCGAATCCACCCAGGGGCGGGGATTGTCCGTCAGTCCGAATATGAATCCGAGTGCTATGAAAGCAATTGCACTGACGCCGATGCTTGCCAGGGCAACACGAGGATTGAGTTTGCGTATCTCGATACCGGTTCCACTCTGTTCTTCCTTTATCCCCGCACGGGAGCTTTTACCCCATACGATAAAGGTGCTGATGGCCATATATATGTAGTAAAACTGCAGTGCCATCATGGCATAAAGTCCGGTGATGAAATATACTATTCCATAGCATATCGATGTAATAAAAAGCATCACCCACATAGAACGCTTTTGTAACACTTCCAGGGTGACATATGTGATGCCCATCGCTGCAGCGAATATTTCAAAATAGAGATTGAAGTTGTCCATATCCTTTTGAATTGTTGGGCAAAGATATAAAAAGTTGTGATTTTTGCTTCGGAAAGTGTGAATTAGAAAAATAATGATTAAATTCGTAGTTATTTAAAAATCGCAATTTATTTGGTTATTATTATTTAAAATCAATATTATAATATGGCTCGTGAAATCAAATTCTCTTTGTTATACAGAGATATGTGGCAATCTGCAGGAAAGTATGTTCCCAAGGTTGACCAGTTGAATCAAATCGCTCCCGTTATCATTGACATGGGGTGTTTTGACCGTATAGAGACTAATGGCGGTGCTTTTGAGCAGGTAAACCTCCTATTCGGTGAAAACCCAAACCGCGCAGTACGCGAATGGTCAGCCCCCTTCAACAAAGCGGGTATTCAGACTCATATGCTTGAGAGAGGGCTAAACGCCCTGCGTATGAATCCGGTGCCCAATGATGTGCGTGAGCTTATGTATAAGGTGAAGGTAAAACAGGGCACCAATATTGCCCGTTCTTTCTGTGGTCTTAACGACCATCGTAACCTCAAGGGGTCAGTTCTGGGTGCAAAGAAGGCCGGTATGATTTCGCAAGTAGCCTTGAGTATCACCTATTCACCAGTACATACTGTTGAATATTATATGGGTGTAGTTGACAAGGTGGTGGAATACGGTTGTGATGAGATTTGTCTGAAGGATATGGCAGGTGTTGGCCGTCCCGTATTTCTTGGCCGTCTGGTTTCAGAGATTAAGAAAAAATACCCTAAAATTTTAGTGCAATATCACGGCCACTCCGGCCCCGGCTTTTCTGTGGCTTCTATGCTGGAAGTTGCACGTGCCGGTGCAGAGTATATTGACGTGGCTATGGAGCCACTTTCATGGGGTAAGATTCATCCTGATGTAATCACCATTCAGGCGATGCTCAAAGATGCCGGATTCCTGGTTAAGGATATCAATATGGATGCCTACATGGAAGCACGCCATCTCACCCAGACCTTTATTGACGATTTTCTCGGATACTTCATTGAGCCTACCAACTACCAAAGCTCGTCACTCCTCGTAGGTTGCGGGCTGCCCGGTGGTATGATGGGATCCATGATGGCCGACCTCCAGGGCTTCCTTGGTGCCATCAACATGTCTCTTAAAAATCAGGGCAAGAAAGAGGCTACCCTCGACGAACTCACAGTAGCTCTATTCCAGGAGGTTGAGTATGTATGGCCACGTTTGGGTTATCCTCCATTGGTTACTCCTTTCAGCCAGTATGTAAAGAATACTGCTCTGATGAACCTCATGCACACCCTCAAGGGTGAGCCCAGGTGGAAGACCATCGATAAGGATACTATGAATATGATTCTGGGTAAGACCGGTACCCTTCCGGGAGAGCTTGCGCCTGAAATTGTTGAGATCGTGAAAGAGAAGGGTCTCGAATTCTATACCGGCAATCCTCAGGATGAGTTCCCCGATGAACTACCTATGTTTGAGAAGATGATGGAAGAAGAGGGTTGGGACCGCGGTCAGGATGACGAAGAACTCTTCCAGTTTGCAATGCATGAGAGACAGTATCGTGACTATAAAAGCGGCATAGCCAAAGAGCGTTTCGAGAGAGATCTTGAGTCTGCAAGAGCTAAAGTGGGTGCTCCTATTATCGTTACCCGTCCGGTTGTCGAAATACCCAAGTTTGACGTTGAAAAAATTCTTGAGAAATTCCCTACTGCTGTGCCTGTACAAGCAACAGTCAATGGACAGCTTATCTGGCAGTATGATGTGGCTCAAGCCTCTTCAAACCCCAATATAGGAGACAAAGTGGAGACAGGTCAGCCCGTATGCTTTGTTCAAACTTTCTATGGCCTTGAGGAGATTAAAGCCAACTTTGACGGCAAAATCGTGATGGTGTGTGCCAATCACGGCGATAAAGTAGTAAAAGGTGAGATTCTTGCATTTATAGCCAAATAGCATTTTCCTGTTTTCCGTATGAGAAATATCAAATACGAAGGAGGCCGGCAATCGCCGGCCTCCTGTTTTTGCCTTGCTCCTCAACTAGGACTTGAACCTAGGACCCCCTGATTAACAGTCAGGTGCTCTAACCAACTGAGCTATTGAGGAGTGTTTTGGGACTGCAAATGTAGAACATTTTTCTTTGATCACCAAAATAATTATTTCGAAATGTTGTAATAATTGTAAAAAATGAAATATTGGTAGTGGATTTGGCGGATTTGATTATATTTGCAGCCTGAAACGTATAAAGCCCGGATGGCGGAATTGGTAGACGCGCTAGTTTCAGGGACTAGTGGCCGCAAGGCTGTGCAGGTTCGACCCCTGTTCCGGGCACTAAAAAGGAGAGCATAATTGCTCTCCTTTTTAGTGCCAGTCGCTTCGCTCCTTTTCTACCCCTCCTTTTAATGGTTCCCTTGGGGAACCAAAGCAGCGCAGAAGCGCTGCGTGGTCGCTTCGCTCCGAATTTCCATATCTCGCACCTCGCAACACTACATACTACACACTTAGAACTTAAAACTTTAAAATATTTCTCTATATTTGTAATAATTAAGCTATAGCATGCCAATCATGAGGAATGTTTTAACGAGAGCCTTTACCTTAATCTTTTCGGTTGCAGCAATGGCCTGCGCTGTAAGCTGCGAGCCCGAAGAAAACAAAGAGACCCCATCCGGCCTTGAGGCGTTATTTACCGATTTCGAAAAAAACTGGCTCGAGTATCCGGCATGGGAGATGAAAAAAAGTGGAGAGGGGCTGAGTGGGGAAGGCTGTACATTCTACTATTGGTGGGAGCATAGGTTTGAGGCTAAGAGTGCGAGTGAGTTATATGCAATGTGTCAGATCGATAATCGTTTGCTCTCTGCAATGTCAACCCAAAACCTTGTACGATGCTGCTATATTTATCCATATAACGGAAATGTAATAGCATATAGCGGTCCATCCTTTTCTTTTCTGGATGGAATTCATAATGTTATGACCATTTTCAACGGATATCGTGAACTTCATAATCGCAAAGATGCTCCGATAGAAATGTTGCGTCTCTACAAAGAGGTGAAATACAGTGATGGGAGTGACACTTTTGTCGTTATATTGGAGAGTAAGGAGTATAGAAAACAGGGGAGTATCGTAGGAGGGATTTCTTCTTTTTCTCTTGTTTTGGCCTCGGCTGTTGACAACGAATGCTTTACCTCTGCGCAGGTCGTTGAACTTAGCAAATCGGTCCTCGATAAAATTGATGAAATTACTCTTGACCAGACAGGGACATACAGTTTCCATACTGCTTTCTATCCATATTTGCTGGGTGCCGTCATATCATTTCATTATGATAATAAACTCTCTGAAAGTCAGTCTTCTATCCTTAAGGCCTTTATTTACGACTGTGATCGCAGTCCGGTAGAAAGATCAACTATCGACTTGATTTATAGAAGTGTAAGCAGAATTGCAAATAAGTCGGGTGGAAATTGAGATTGTTTTGGTGCGGATTACGGGTTGCGTGATGCGGGGTAGTAGGTTCAGGGTGCGAGGTATAAAAAGTTTTTTGGGGAACATGAAGTAGAATGCAATGAAACCGATCGAGAAGATCGGTTTTTTTTATCACCGATTGTTACTAACTTTGTAAGCTATGGACGTATCAATTTTCTCACGAACAATTAAGGAACTTATCCTGGAGAATGACAGGGTAGGTGTGCCCGAAGTAGGTCATTTTGTGGCCGAAATGATGCCTGCAAGTTTCTCAGATCGCAGGACTATGATTAATCCTCCTTACAGACGGATGTCTTTTAGTAAAAAAGATGAAGTCACGGCTGCTGAAAAGGATCTTTTTCTTAACAAGTTGGAAGAACTTTCAGGTTTACCCACTGCAGAGGTAGTCGAGAAGTATGATAATTTCATAAAAGGCTTTATCTCAAATCTGGAGAGTGAAAAAGTTATAGATATGCCATCGTTAGGTCGTATGCACGCTACGTCCAACAATGAGTATTTTTTCGTCGCAGACGAAGATCTGGATATCTATCCCGATGGTATAGGTCTTACACCGGTCTCCGTCAAAGTTCCGGATCCGGAATTTGTACCGGTGGCTCCACCAGAGACTGAGAAAGAATCTGAGACAGAGGTTGAACAAGAGCCTTTAGCAGAATCTGATATTGAAACTCAAACCGAACAAGAACTCGAATCAAAGCCTCAAACAGAGTCAGAGCCCGTTGAGGTTGCAGTAATAGACCCAGAAGCGATTGAAGACAACGAATTTGTTGGGGAGCCTGAGGCAGAAAAAGAATCTGAACCGGAAATGGAGCCTGTACCGGAGCCTGACGCAGAACCAGCTTCGGAAACATTATCTGATCCTAAATTCGGACACGAACAAGACTCTTCTGATCTTGTATTCGAACCCTTCAAAAAACGTGTGGGACTTTGGGTGATTGTGACAATTATTGCTCTGGTGATAGTAGTGGCTCTGCTGATCTATTACTTCAGAGACTCGGAGTGGCTCTCACCTATACTCGATAAGCTGCTTTATACCAAAGAGGAACTCAGAATACTTGGTAGATAACTTATATGATTGACAGAGATACCATAAACAGAATCTTCGACGCTATAAAGATCGAGGAGGTAATAGGCGATTTTGTCTCCCTGAGACGAAAAGGCTCCAATTGGTGGGGTCTCTGTCCATTTCATCCTGACAGAAATCCTTCAATGGCGGTCTCTTCAGCCAAAAACCTCTTTAAATGCTTTTCCTGCGGAAAGGGAGGCAACGCTCTCTCATTCGTGATGGAACATGAGCACATGAGCTATCCGGAGGCACTACGCTATCTTGCGGCAAAGTACAATATAGAGGTGGTGGAAAAGGAACTTACTCCGGAAGAGGTAGCCCGTAACCAGCGCTATGATAACCTCCTTGTAGTTAGTGATTTTGCACAGAAATTCTACCATAATTTGCTCTGGGACAACGATTTCGGAAGGACTGTAGGGCTCTCTTATTTCAGGCAGAGAGGATATAATGATGATATCATCCGAAAATTCGGCCTTGGCTTTGCTTCGCACCATCCTGACACCCTTATTGACGCTGCCCGTAAAGAGGGATATAAGGAGGAATATCTGATCGGAGCAACTCTCTGCGTTACCAGAGAAAACGGTCAGGTGAGCGACAGATTTTATGACAGGGTGATGTTTCCCATCCATTCTATAAGCGGCAGGGTGATAGCTTTCGGCGGCCGTACCCTTAAAAAGGATAAGAATGTTCCCAAATATGTAAATAGCGAAAACAGCGAAATATACAAAAAGAGTGATGCCGTATATGGTATCTTCTTTGCCAAATCTGCCATTGCCAGGGATAAAAAGTGCTATTTGGTGGAGGGATACACCGATGTAATTTCTATGCATCAGGCAGGAATCACAAATGTGGTGGCACCTTGTGGTACTGCACTTACGGCAGGTCAGATTCGCCTTATGAAGCGCTTCTCGCCCGATGTGACGATTATATATGACAATGATGAGGCAGGAATCAACGCTTCTCTCAAAAATATCAATCTCCTTTTGGAAGAGGGTATGAATGTTCGGGTGCTGCTATTGCCTGAAGGCGAAGATCCGGACAGTTTTGCAATGGCTCATACGGGAGATGAGATAAGGGATTTCATCGCAAATAACGAGGAGGATTGTATTTTCTATAAATGCAGGCTGCTGGTAGATAGTGAGCGCGATCCTGTTCGCAAATCCAGGGCTATAAGGGATGTGATAGAGACTGTTGCTTATGTCTCGGATCCGGTCCTGAGGAACCTATATGTGGATAATCTCTCAAAAAAATATGACCAGAAGCCGGAGATGCTTTTTAAGGAGATTTCTTCCCTGCGTCGGAAGCGGCGAGAAGAGAAGCAGCGTCTGGAGCAGCGTAAGGCGGCTGAGGCCTCATCTGAGCAACTTAGGCCGGTTTATGAGCAGCAGCCACCGCCCCCATCTGAAGAGTATTATGAGCCGGCAGGGGAACTATTGATCGGGGATGTTTACAGTAGTAATACTCCTATGGATGTTTCCGAGCGTGAGCTTGTCTATTATCTGGTCAAATTCGGTTGCTATCCGATCCATTTTGTAGAGGATATGCTTTATGGTGCGCAGAAGAGGGAAGGGGTGACGGTTGCGGACTATATCCGTTCTGCTCTCAGTGAGGATGAACTAGAACTTGAAAATCCTCTCTATCGCTCGATTTACGAGGAGTTTTATTCTCTCTATGGTACACTTGCAAAAGGTGAGGATTATGAGGAGCAACAGAAGCAGGTTGTGCGCTTTTTATCTGTTAACAAGAATGATGCACTTCGCGAAACTGTACTGGGCTTGCTCATGGAGACTCATCCATTAACTGTTAAAGAGTACCGCAAGGCTATTGCTCCCGAAGAGACAATCCTCGGCGTTACTGTACCAAAATCTATGATTCTCTACAAACTGCGTATTACCGAACAGGCCTGTATAGACCTTACCAAGGAGATAGCAGATGCTGAAAAAAATGGTGATTTAGAACGCCAGAAAGCCCTGATGATGCAGCTCCAAATGTTCAATCAGGTGAAAAATCGCTTCGCCAGAGAGCTCAACCGCCTCTGATTGTAAATATTTAACTAAATTTGCAGCTCAATTTTAAAAATTTCAAGACGATGAATACCAATTACAAAAGAAATCTCGTAACCTGTGCTTTGCCTTATGCTAACGGCCCAATACATATTGGTCATCTTGCGGGTGTCTATGTTCCCGCAGACATATATGTGAGGTACCTTCGTATGCGCGGCAGGGAGACTCTCTTTGTATGCGGTTCCGATGAGCACGGAGTTCCAATCACCATTAAGGCTAGAAAGGAGGGTTGCACTCCCCAGGATATTGTTGACAAATACCACGGCATCATCAAAAAGTCTTTTGCCGATTTCGGTATCAAGTTTGACATATATTCCCGTACAAGTTCAGAGATCCACCATAAAACTGCCTCTGAATTTTTTAAGAAACTCTATAATGAGGGCAAGTTTGTGGAGAGGGAGAGTGAACAGTATTATGATGAGGAGGCCAAATGTTTCCTTGCGGACAGATATATAGTGGGTACCTGCTCAAAATGCGGTGCTGAGGGAGCCTATGGTGACCAGTGCGAGAAATGTGGAAGCACTCTAAGCCCGGATGAATTGATCGACCCCCATTCGGCCATCAGCGGTGCCAAACCGGTTAAGAAGATGACAAAGCACTGGTATCTTCCGCTGGACGAATATGAGCCATGGCTCAAGGATTGGATCCTCGAAGGTCATAAAGAGTGGAAGAGCAATGTTTACGGACAATGCAAATCCTGGTTGGATGGAGGTCTTCAACCGCGTGCCGTGAGCCGTGACCTCGACTGGGGTGTACCCGTCCCTGTGGAAGGAGCCGAAGGTAAGGTGCTCTATGTCTGGTTTGATGCCCCTATCGGATATATTTCCAATACCATAGAATTTCTTCCCGATGAATGGGAGAAATGGTGGAAAAGTAAGGAAACCAAACTTGTGCATTTTATAGGCAAAGACAATATAGTATTCCATTGCATTGTCTTTCCCTCAATGCTCAAGGCATACGGTGACGGTTATATCCTTCCGGATAATGTCCCCGCCAATGAGTTTCTAAATCTTGAAGGTGAGAAGATATCCACCTCTCAAAACTGGGCTGTATGGCTCCACGAATATCTCGAGGATTTCCCCGGACAGCAGGATGTGTTGCGTTATGCGCTTTGTGCCAATGCTCCGGAGACCAAGGACAATGATTTTACCTGGAAGGAATTTCAGACACGCAATAATAGCGAATTGGTGGCCATTTTCGGCAATTTCGTCAATCGTGCCGTCGTGCTGACACACAAATATTTCAATGGTGAGGTGCCGTCAAATGCAAAACCTGAGCAGATAGATAGGGAAACTCTATCTCAGATCCCGGATATCCGTAAAGCAATCGAGGATAATCTCGAACATTACAAATTCCGCGAAGCGCTTAAGGAAGCTATGAATCTTGCCCGTTTGGGAAACAAATATCTTGCTGACACAGAACCCTGGAAGGTGGCCAAAAACGATCTTGATCGTACCGCCTCCATTCTCAATGTATCGCTCCAGATCTGTGCAAATCTGACGATTGCTTTCGCACCTTTCCTTCCTTTTTCGGTTGAAAAGCTAAACCATATTCTCAATGTGGCATCTCTTGGTTCAACTCCGGTATGGGAAGATCTTGGAAAAGACGGACTTCTTCCCGTAGGTCATAAACTCAATCCCGCGGAGTTGCTATTTGCCAAGATAGAGGACGAGCAGGTTGAAGATCAGATAGCAAAATTAAATGCAACCAAGGTTGCAAATGAAGCAGCTGCCGCAGAAAAAGCTGCTCAGGAAGAGCCCGTGATTGCTCCGGCTAAGGCAGAATGCACTTTTGATGAATTCCAGGCAATGGATATTCGCACTGCCACTGTTCTTGAGGCCGAAAGAGTGCCCAAAACCGATAAACTTCTCAAACTAACCATCGATACCGGTCTTGACACCCGCACTATTGTATCAGGTATCGCGGAATACTATACTCCCGAAGAGATGGTCGGCAAACAAATCTGTATCCTCGCCAACCTGCAACCCCGCAAGATCCGCGGTATCGAGTCAAAAGGAATGATCCTTATGGCCAAGCAGGAAGATGGCAAAATGCGCATCGTCTCTCCGGAAGAGAAACTGCTCAATGGCTCTTGCATAAGCTAATTATTAGTATTGAGTATAAAGAAAAAGTCCTGGGCTAATTACTATTAACTCAGGACTTTAAATTTACTTCTAACTCAGAACTCGATACTATAAACGATATTTCTCAGCCTGAGTTGCTATCAACTCTTTGTCTTCAAAATAATTGATCCGCATTGCGCGTTTGACATCTGCAAGTGTTTCTGCTGCTGCGGCACGCGCTGTTTCGGAGCCTTTTTTGAGCACTTCGTAAACATAGGGAATGTTCTGCTCAAGCTCTTTACGGCGCTGTCTTATCGGTTCCAGAACATCATTGAGCACAGCGTTGAGGAATGTCTTAATCATCATATCTCCAAGGCCTCCTTTACGGTACTGCTCCTTGACCTCTTCCAGATTGTGAAAATCAAAGTTCACCTTGCGTCCATGAAAACAGTCACCAAACTTCTCGAAATGCTCATCCTTGCAGAAAGCATCCAGATAGGTGAACACGGTATTGCCCTCTACGTGGCCTGGATCCGACACCTGAATATGCAGAGGATCCGTGTACATTCCCCTGACCTTTTCCCATACCTCTTCTGCGGAATCCGCGAGATAAATACAGTTGCCCAATGATTTGCTCATCTTGGCCTTGCCGTCTGTGCCAGGAAGGCGCATACAGGCGGAATTATTCGGCAGAAGCGCTTGTGGCTCCACGAGAGTCTCCCCATAGGTGGAGTTGAACTTGCGCACGATCTCGCGTGCCTGCTCGATCATCGGTATCTGGTCTTCACCTACGGGCACAATGTTGGCTTTAAATGCAGTAATATCGGAAGCCTGACTGATGGGATAGCAGAAAAAACCGACCGGAATCCCCGCCTTGTTGTCTGCCTCTTCGGCATTATCGCTATAGCCGCGGAAATGTATCTCTTGTTTCACAGTAGGGTTGCGCTGGAGACGCTGTACCGTCACAAGATTCATATAGTAGAATGTGAGCTCGGTAAGCTCGCTAATTTGTGACTGTATGAAGAGGACCGACTTTTCGGGGTCAAGTCCTGCTGACATATAATCAAGGGCTACTTCTATGATGTTTTCGCGTATTTTATCGGGATTGTCCGCATTGTCCGTGAGGGCCTGAGCATCTGCAATCATTATGAATATCTTCTCATATTCGCCGGAGTTTTGAAGCTCTACCCTGCGACGGAGCGAACCTACATAGTGTCCTATATGGAGACGACCTGTAGGGCGGTCTCCTGTCAAAATAATCTTTCCCATCAAGTATTCAATTAATCTTTTACTTCTTTGAGTTTTTCCCTGATCTTGATTTCGATCTCTTCACATAGTTCGGGATTGTCCTGAAGGAGGCGTTTTACCGCATCACGTCCCTGTGCAAGACGCTGGTCGCCATAACTGAACCACGATCCGCTCTTTTTGATTATATCGAAATCTACACCGAGGTCAACTATCTCGCCAACACGGGAGATGCCCTCTCCGAATACGATGTCAAACTCCGCCTTGCGAAAGGGGGGAGCCAATTTGTTTTTGACAATCCTTGCGCGTGTGCGATTGCCTGTGGCCTCTTCGCCATCTTTGATCTGTGTGATTTTGCGGACGTCAACACGTACCGAAGCGTAGAATTTGAGTGCGTTTCCACCTGTGGTAGTCTCCGGATTGCCGAACATGATGCCTATCTTTTCGCGAAGCTGGTTGATGAAAATACAGCAGGTATTGGTCTTGGCAATATTGGCTGTGAGTTTGCGGAGTGCCTGACTCATCAAGCGGGCTTGTAGGCCTACCTTGTTGTCGCCCATATCGCCTTCGATCTCAGCCTTGGGTGTGAGGGCGGCGACGGAATCTATGACCACGATGTCAATGGCACCGGAACGGATGAGGTTGTCGGCAATTTCGAGTGCCTGCTCTCCGTTGTCGGGCTGTGATATCAAAAGCGTGTCGATATCGACACCGAGATTGATCGCATAAGTGCGGTCAAATGCATGCTCGGCATCAATGATGGCTGCTATTCCGCCGGCTTTCTGGGCCTCTGCAATCGCGTGGATGGCGAGAGTTGTCTTTCCACTCGCCTCAGGACCATAAATCTCGATTACCCTGCCGCGAGGATATCCCCCAATACCAAGGGCGTTGTCTAGGGCAATGGAACCGGTAGGAATAATAGAAACTTCGAAACTCGGCTGATCTCCCATCTTCATGATCGTCCCCTTTCCGAAATCCTTCTCAATCTTGTCAATAGTCGCCTGGAGGGCTTTGAGCTTCTCCAGATTCTTCCCTGCAGTTGTCTGTCCGGGTTCTTCTTTTCCTTTTGCCATAATCTTTGTTTTTGAATGTTAGTTAATAGCTGCAATAAATCTGCTTATTCCTGCCACAAATATACTCCATTTTTATGTGAAAACACTCTTTTTGTATTAAATTTGCGGCGGGAAAACGAAATTTGCGAAAGATGAAACCTAAGTTGCTGGGAATGTCGTTATTACAGCTCCAAGAGGTCGCAGCAGACCTCTCGCTGCCTAGATTTGCGGCCAGACAGATAGCAGACTGGCTTTATGCCAAAGGCATCAGAGAAATATCCGGCATGACAAATCTTTCCAATTCGGCCCGTACGGCTCTAGAAAAGCGCTATCAAATAGGTCACACGACTTATATCGAAAAATTCATCTCCTCGGATGGTACCAAAAAATATATTTTTCCCACCTCAATTGCAGGTAGATACATCGAAACGGTAATGATACCGGAATATGACGATGATCATGATAGGGAAATGGGAAGAGCCACCATTTGCGTCTCTTCTCAGGTTGGCTGCAGGATGAATTGCTCCTTCTGTATGACTGGTCGATCGAGGTACCACGGCCAGCTCACCGCAGCTGAGATTATTTCCCAGTTTATGAATATAGATGAGGCGCAGGAGCTTACCAATGCGGTCTTCATGGGGATGGGCGAACCGCTGGATAACTGGGAAGAGGTGTCGAAGGTTCTTCAGATACTTACTTCCGACTGGGGTTTCGGCTGGAGTCCAAAACGTATTACTCTCTCAACAGTGGGAGTGTTGCCAAATCTCAAGAGTTTTCTGGATGACTTCAAGTGCCATTTGGCAGTGAGTTTGCATACTCCTTTCGACGAAGAGCGAGCTGCACTGATGCCGGTGCAGAAGGTATTTAAGCTGGAGGATGTAATTTCGCTTATCCGCAGTTATGACTTTACCGGTCAGCGTAGGGTGAGTTTTGAGTATATAATGTTTTCAGGAGTCAACGATACTAAACGCCATGCCGATGCTCTGATAAGATTGCTTTCAGGGCTTGAGTGCCGTATCAATCTTATCAGATTCCACTCTATACCCGGCTCATCTCTGCAAAGCTCTCCGCGTACGAGGATAGATGATTTCAAGGCGCGTCTCAATAATGCCGGCATCGTTACTACCCTGCGTGCCTCACGCGGTGAGGATATAATGGCGGCTTGCGGACTTCTGGCGGGAGAGGCGAAACCATAAAGATATAATTTGTATGAAACGGTCGATATTGATAATATTTCTTCTTATGATCTGCATCAGTGCTTTCGGTCAAAGACCGAAGGTAGGAGTAGTTCTGTGTGGAGGTGGAGCAAAGGGAGCAGCGCATGTGGGAGTGCTCAAGGTGCTTGAAGAGTATGATATCCCTATCGATTATATTGCGGGTACCAGTATGGGTGCTATCGTGGGAGGACTCTACGCTATAGGTTATTCTGCCAGTGAGTTGGATTCCCTTGTGATGGCGCAGGACTGGGATTTTGTGATGAGCGACAAGGTTCCCCGCAAGCAGGTTTCCTTTGAGGCCAAAAAATATGATGATCGCTACGTACTCAAAATCCCGTTTTCTTTTAGAAGGGATAGAGGTGATAAGGCTGAAAAGAGATCGTTATCGCGCGATCGCGATATAATTGGCCCTCCGCCTCTTCGGGGGCAGCAGGAAACGTCGTTCCTCTCTAATATTCCGATGTATTATGTTAGCGGTCAGAATGTTTACAATCTCTTTACAAAATATTCCGTAGGATATCAGGATTCTATTGATTTTGACAATATGCCCATCCCGTTTGCTTGCGTGGCAGTAGACCTGGTTAGCAAACAGGAGGTTGTTTTCCGTAGCGGTTATTTTGTGGATGCAATAAGGGCATCAATGGCTATCCCCGGTTTTTTTGCTCCGGTGAGAATGAACGATATGGTGCTGGTGGATGGTGGAATGCTCAATAATTATCCGGTTGATGTAGCCAAAGAGATGGGGGCGGATATCATAATAGGTGTCAAGTTGGGTTTTGATGACAGCCAAAGCTCAGATATTGACAATATCGGGGATATGATAAACGAACTTCTAGCTCTATATATGGAGGAAAAGACTGAGGAGGCCATAGATATGACTGATATTGTTATTGCTCCCAGTGTCAAAGGCTTCTCCACGATGAGTTTTGACATACCGAGTCTCCGTAGCCTGATTGATAATGGCGAAACGGCTGCCAGAGAGAAAAGTAAAGAGCTGATACGACTCAAGGCACATCTTGATGAGATGGAACAGAAAGAACAGAAAACCCTTATAGGTCCTCCTGTGCTACGGAAAACTTATCCCAAGGCAGTGCATATAGACCAGGATTCCATAGTCATAGGTAAGGTCTCTTTTACGGGCCTTTCACAAAGGGATGCAGAGTGGCTCTTGAAAAAAAGCAAGTTTCAGCCCGGAGCAGTGGTTACCGGCCAAGATATCGATGAAGAGATCTCCAAGTATTACAATACGGGATCTTTTTCGTCGGTGACTTATCTGCTCAAAGGTATAGAGAGTCCCTATCATCTGGAGATACATTTCGTAAAGGGACTCAGTTCTTTGCTGGGAGTCGGATTCAGATTTGATTCAGAGGAAGTAGCCACCGTCATGCTCAACGTGAGTGCAAATAACCTGGCCCTGTATGGTTCCAAGGCATCTATAACGGCCAAACTGGCTTACAATGCAATGTTTTTGGCTGACTACTCCTATGCATTCCGGGCCAATTTGCAGTTTAACACTTCCTATACTTTCAGGACGTCAGATCTCAATATATTTAACAAGGGTCTCAGGGCTGACAATATTTCATTCTATAACCATATTGCAGACCTTAATTTTTCGACCAGGAGGTTTGTCAGCGGTCAGACTTCGCTTGGAATGAAATTCCACTCCTTCAATTTTAGATCGGTACTCTCCGCTTCGGAGGTGCCCTCGATTTATGACCCCGATGTCGGCCGCTCCAATTTTATCAGCGCTTACGCTAAATTCAAACTCGACAGGATGGACAGAGAGCATTTCCCAACAAGTGGCTTTGTTCTGAATTCAGGTTTTGCTCACTATTTCAACTGGCTTAAGCCTGACGAATATCCCTTCTCCGTAGCTAATCTGCATTTTTCTGTTGTCGTTCCCCTTTTCAGTGAATTGGCGCTGATTCCAACTATTTACAATCGTACGCTTATCGGTGGCAATATTCCGGTGGCATTTATGAACTTGATGGGAGGCTATGAGGAGGGCAGATATATGGAGCAGCAGATTCCATTTATGGGATTTAACTATACCTACGCCTTTAAAAATATCCTTACCGTCGCCTCTTTGGATGCAAGGTTGCGTATTGGGCGTTCGCACTATATACTGGCTTCCGGCAGTTATGCTTTGGATAGTGAAGGTATTAAAGATTTCTTTGCAGGACCGGGTATTGTGGGTGTGCGTCTGGGCTATTCCCACAACTCCCCGATAGGACCGATTTCCTTCAATCTACACTGGTCCAATTACACCCGCAGGTTGGGAGCCTATCTGAGCCTGGGTTATTCATTCTGATCTATTATGGAGAGAGATGTGGTTTTGAATAGGATGAGGCGGCTTTGTAGCCGTGGCGAACGTTGTCGCAGCGATATACTGCGTAAAGTGATCGCTTGTGGAGTTCCCGAGCCGGAATCGGTGGTAGAGCAGCTTGTAAGCGAAGGTTATATCGATGATGTTAGGTATGCAAAGGCCTTTGCGCGAGACAAAAGTTCGCTCCAAGGTTGGGGAAAAGTAAAAATAAGAGTAGATTTGCAGCGTAAAAGTATAGATGAGTCAGTAATAACAGCTGCGCTTTCTGAAATAGATTTCGTTGCAGCGGAAAAAAAACTTCAGAAGCTTGCTCTGGCGAAACTCAGACAATTGCAGAATGAAAGCGATCCTCACGTACGCAAAGCCAAATTCCTGCGTTACCTCATGGGCCGCGGTTATACTTATGACGAAATAGTGGAGATATATGATAACAACAGAACAGATTAAAGAATATAAACAGCGTGTAATGGCGTTGGGGAGGTCTCTTTGACATCGCTGCAAAGCGTGAAGAACTCTCGGCAAAACAATTGAAAACTACCGCTCCCGATTTCTGGGACGATCCCAAGTCCGCTGAACTTTTTCTAAAGGAGGTTTCCGGACTCCGTTATTGGGTTGAAAGTTACAATAAGATAGAGTCGCAGATTGCCGACCTTGAGATACTCCTCGAGTTTGGTGAAGATGCTTCGGTTGATATTTGTGCTGCGGCCGAGTCGCTGCAGAGTGCAATTGAAGCACTTGAACTGCGTAATATGCTCAGCGAAGAGGGCGATAATCTGGGTGCATTTCTCAAGATCAATTCCGGTGCAGGTGGCACCGAAAGCAATGACTGGTCAGCAATGTTGATGCGTATGTATATCCGCTGGGGTGAACGCAACGGTTATAAAGTACATGTATCTGATCTTCTGGAAGGTGATGAGGCGGGTATTAAGTCGGTTACCATTGAGTTTGAAGGTGACTATGCATTCGGTTATCTGAAGAGTGAGATAGGAGTTCATCGTCTTGTGAGGATATCTCCGTTTAATGCTCAGGGCAAACGTCAGACCACATTCTCCTCTGTGTTTGTCTACCCCTTGATCGATGAGACCATAGAGATTGATATCAATCCATCCGATCTGGAGTGGGACACCTACCGCTCTTCCGGAGCCGGTGGACAGAATGTGAATAAAGTCGAGACCGGAGTTCGTGTAAAGCATATTCCTACAGGTATCGTTGTGGAGAATACCGAGACTCGCTCCCAGATGGACAACCGTCAGAACGCTCTGCGTATCCTTAAATCCCATCTCTATGATATGGAACTCAAGAAACGCCAGGAAAAGCAGGCTGAGCTCGAGGGGCAGAAAAAGAAAATCGAATGGGGTTCACAGATTCGCAGTTATGTCCTTCATCCATACAAGATGGTTAAGGATCTTCGCACCAATTACGAGACCTCCAATGTACAAGGCGTCCTCGATGGTGATCTTAATGCATTTATGAAGGAATTTTTAATGAATTACTAATACAATGAGAAAAAAAATCGTAGCAGGCAACTGGAAGATGAACACTACAGTTGCAGAAGGAAAAGTTCTTGCACAGGAGATTGTTGCCGCTCTGGATAGAGTGCCCTCAGATGTGCAACTTATAGTAGCGCCTCCATTCACTCATCTGGTGACAGTAGCCGAGGTTATCAAAGGAACTTCAATAGCGCTTTCAGCGCAAAATTGCGCAGACCAGCCAAAAGGTGCCTATACTGGTGAGGTAGCAGTTTCGATGCTTAAAGATGCAGGTTGCACCTATACCATCCTCGGTCATTCAGAGAGAAGGGAATATTATGCTGAAACCTCTGAGAAACTGGTAAAGAAGATTGGTCTTGCGCTCGAAGCAGGTATCAGCCCTATATTTTGCGTAGGCGAAAAACTCGAAGAGCGCAATGCCGGCAAACACTTTGATGTGGTGAGAGCTCAAATCCAGGAGGTGCTGTTTCAGTTTACTGCTGAGTCAATGAAAAATATCGTGATTGCCTATGAACCGGTATGGGCCATAGGTACAGGTGTGACCGCCACTTCAGAACAGGCTCAGGAGATCCACGCCTTTATCCGCAAATGTCTTGCAGATAGATTTGGAAACGAGATTGCAGAGGGCACATCCATTCTTTACGGGGGCAGTTGTAAACCCTCAAATGCCCGTGAGCTCTTTGCATGCAAAGATATAGATGGAGGACTTATCGGGGGAGCTGCACTTAAAGCAGAAGACTTTATCGGTATCGCTACCAGCTATTGATTATGGACTATATCGTAGTCCATATTGAGGTAAAGCCCTTCATTGAAGAGAGGGCTGAGATAGTGCTGGCGGAGGTTGAGGAGCTTGGGTTTGAAAGTTTCTCCATCGAGGAGCCTTTTCTCCATGCATATATACCTAAAGAAGCGTTTTCAGAGAGTGCTCTGAAGGCTCTTCTCAGCGCCTATGCTACCGGTGAGTTCAGAGTCTCCTATACTACGGAGCTCATTATGGATCAAAACTGGAATGCACTTTGGGAGTCCAATTTTGAACCAATCGTGATCGATGGACTCTGCACTGTCAAAGCTTCACACCACAAAAACCTGCCTTCAACAAAATATACCATCACCATTGATCCTAAGATGTCTTTTGGCACAGGCCACCACCAGACCACTTATCTTATGATTGAGGGATTGCTGGAGCTTGGTGCTGGAATAAAAGGTCGCCAAGTACTGGATATGGGATGCGGTACAGGGATTTTAGCTATTCTGGCGGCAAAAATGGGAGCAAAAGCTCCTGTTCACGCAATAGATGTCGACCATATCTGTTTCAATTCCGCAAAGGAGAATGCCTATGAAAATGGAGTAGGGGAGATGATACACGTGCTTTGCGGAGACGCATCACTTTTGCAGGCTTCGAAATACGACCTGATTTTAGCCAATATAAACCGCAATATCCTTCTTGAGGATATGAAGACCTATGCCAGATCTTTGCGTCCGGGTGGTGAACTCTTTATCAGCGGTTTTTATACCGAAGACATCCCAATGCTCTTGGAAGAGGCATCCAAATATTCACTTGAAATGGTTTCGAGTCGGGAACGTGATCGATGGAGTATGGTCAGGTTACGCTCTTATTCGTAGAAATAATTGACCCCGCCGGGAACTCCATTTGTTGTCACTGTCTTTGCCAGAAATCCTATAGTATAGTTGAAGTTGTTGTAATAGATGTTGTGAAAATGGTCGGAGCCTGCAACCGAACCTTTGAGATAGAGTTCGTATGTCGTATTGGGAATAATTTCAGGAGCGGATATTAGGCAACTGATAGTTGGCTGGTATCTTCTGGTGGCCTTGTATACCGCTATGAAATTGCCGGATATTTTTTTAACCGCTACTATTGAAGGTTCGTAGAGCGTGGTGTTGTAAATCACAGATTGCTGGGTAGAGCCTGATTCATCAGGGATACTGCTTTTTCCGCCCATTGCTACCAAACGTCCCCCTTTCATCAGTATTGAGGATTTGGTATTCAGTGCTTTACCGGCTCCATCAGTGCCCAGCGCAAGGATTAATCCTCCGGAGAAGGTCATATCGTCGTCGCTGTGCATTGCATAACCGGCCAGACTATAACAGTAAACAAAGCCACTACTAATATCTAGCGTGGATGCCGTGCCCATGGATGTGTTGAATGAGGTCAATTCTACCTTACCGCCTCTTATGGATATGGGCCCTTTGGAGTAGATGGCCATGTTATAGGAGGATTCAGTATGGATGGCTATAGATCCGTTAATGATGCTAAATCTGCCATCACTTTTAAGTATTGCTGCTCCTGCTTCAGTGCTGATTGCGCTTATCGAACCGCCATTAATGGTAATGTCGCCTTTGCAGAATATCCCGGAACCTTTGGAGGTTATATGTGAGATACTACCTCCTGTAATGTCAATATCGTCTTCGCCATAAATGCAGGCCGGTGTTTGAGAGCCTAGTGTGTAGGTACAGAGGATGGTATTGTTTATTAAAGTTTTGTCAGAAACGTATATGCTGTGGGATGCATCGCCGTAGGTGTCTGTGATGATGGTGTCCCTGTTCGATATTGCAAGGCTTCCGGCGGCTTTGATGGCGGGGGCTTGGTCCCCTAGGGTTGAGAATCTGTGAATGCCACCGGTGATGGTGATAGAGCCTTTGTCGTCATCTGCTGCGTTTAGTCCGCTTTGCGATGAGAGTGTCCTTATGCGTCCCCCTGCAATCTTTATATCTCCGGAAGTGCAATGTATGGAGTGTCCGGCTGCCTCTTTTATGATTATGGTGGTCTGGTCAATATTGATGGAGCCACCGCAGCGGATAGCATCTGCTTTTTTGCCCCTTAGTTGCAAAGTCCCTTTGCCGACTATGTCAAGAGGTCCTTCACAGATTAGAGTAGCTTTTGCGGTGTTTGTAGTATTAGTGCCGTCAATAAGACGGTTGGAAGTATTGTCTTCAATTCTCATGTAGCAACCCTCTTCGGTGAGAATGGAAAGAGCAGCTCCATTCGGATTGGTAATACCGGTGCCGTTTAAGGTGAGTTTTATACGGTTTTTACCGTGGATCTCAACTGAACCGTTGTCTGTGATTCCCTGAAGGTAATAGGAATAGTTGCCTTCGCTTCGGGGTTTGATGACAATGTGCCCTTTATTATTAGTGATATCGATGGTTTTTACAGGATCATGTATCTCAGCATTTCCATCCTTGAATGTGATTACAATAGCATCTGAGGGTATAGCTGTCTGACTGTTTGGCACAAGGGTAGGATCAGTCGGATCCACTGCCGGAGGAGTGATGTTAATGGTGAGTTTATCCTTTTCTCCCTCGTCAGGTTCGGGCTCGGGTTCCTCTATTTCTTCATTCTCCTTATTTTCATTACCGGGTGTAATATCGCAGGAAACTGCTGTAAGAGTAAGATAGAGGGTAACCGCGACAATTGCCGTTAGTATGGTTTTCAATTTCTTTATAATCATAATATAAATCTATTTCGTAATTAAAGTACAAACTTAATCTTTTCTCTACAAAAAGAATACAAACGCACCCTTTTTTTTGTAGAAATATAAAAAGTTAAGTACTTTTGCAGGCCTTACATTAAACTCTCATTTGCGGGCGTGTTGTAACTGGTAGCCAAGCTAGACTTAGGATCTAGTGCCGAAAGGCGTGGGGGTTCGAGTCCCTTCGCCCGCACATAAATCCCCTCTCAATCGTTTGATTTTGAGGGGATTGTTTTTTTGATTATTGTTGCTTCTTATGCCGTTGCTTTGGACTTGACTACAACTTTGTTGTAAATCAGCAGACCGATGATACTGACAACTCCGATGATGGAGAGAAGCGCCCATAATTGGCCGGGACGGCCCATTTCATCCACGAATTTTACATAGAGTGCAGAGCCGAGGAAAGAACCGATGGAGCTGCCTATTACTCCATAGAGGAAGGAATAACCCATATATAGAGCTTTCTTGTCGGGAGGGGAAATCATACCTATGTAGGAGAGGAACTTGGGGTGGGTGGTCATTTCACCGATAGTAAAGACCATAATTCCGATAATGAATACCCAGGGTTTTGAAGAGATACTCAAAATAAGCATACCCAGCGTACCCAGCGCCAGACCGGTAATCATAGTAGGAAGGGGACGGGTCCTGGCTACAATCTTCGAAACGAAGAGCTGAAGACAGATGATGACACCTGCATTGACTACAGTCACATGCTCCGTATCAAATACCCACGAGGGATTATCAATAAAAAGTCCCAGAAAAGAGTTCACCGCATTATTAACCGGAGTCATATCCATATGATCCCTGAGATACCACAATACAGTACCGTACATCTGGAAATAGAGGATCCAGAATCCCGAATAGAGCAGAATAAAGATTATAAACTTGAAGTCCTTGAGTACTGTGAGGATCCCAAGAAGCGTTTCGCCCACGCTCTTTTGCGGAGTATCAGGGTCTCGTAGAGAAATGGGTTCTTTATAGAAAAAGGTATTGATAAGCAGAAGTATCAATCCCACAACCGCAGCCATGTAGAAAATGTATTCATAGCCCATCGCTTTGAGGTTGGGAACCAGGAACAATGGAAACAGGAAGGCACCCAGATTGATAGACCAGTAGAATATACCGAAACCAAGGGTAGAGTTTGTCTCATCCGTTGACTTGGCAATTGTGCCGCTGATAACCGGCTTAAAAAAGCCCGCACCTATCGCCATAATGATAAGTGAGGCAAATACAAGACCATAATTAGTAAATACACCTGTCAGCGCATAACCCACTATCATACACGTAAAGGCGAAAAATAGGATTTTTCGGTAGCCGTAGCGGTCAGCAATTCCTCCGGCAATTATCGGAAGAAAGTAAAGCAGAGGTTGGATAGTACCTAAAATGGTACCTGCCTGCATTCTCGAAAAACCGAGGCCGCCATCCATAGCACCTGCAACCAGATAGACCGATAAAACCGATAATACACCGTAATAAGCACCTCTTTCGAAGAACTCCATCACAATAACTACCCAAAAGTTTCTTTGAAATTTGCTTCTCATAATGAATCTTAGAGATAAGTCCTTGGAGCCTTTCACGGGACTCGAACCCGCGACCTGCTCATTACGAATGAGCCGCTCTACCAACTGAGCTAAAAAGGCTTTATTGTGGCTGCAAAAATACAAATTTTTTAAAGAAATAGTCTTTTAGGTGAACAACTTCACGTTATTTTACTTACCTTTGCCAGCAACACTGCAGAAGAGTGCACGTTTGAGATGAACAGAATCTTTACAAATAACTATTATTACTACTATTACCGCCGTTCCACCGACCGGGGATAGTACCCTTTTGTATTCGAATTTCTGTTGCATGTCCCGGTCCTTTTGGAGCGGGTTTTTTTTTGGAAAAAATCAAAAGACAATAACAAACATAAAAAACACACAATTATGGCAAACATTAAATTTTTCTCAGGCGAGGAGATTCCTCTGGAACTCCACAAAGTAAGAATTGTACAAAAACTCCATCTGGTGCCCATAGAGCGCCGTCGTGATGCTATTAAAGAGGCGGGCTACAATACTTTTAAACTGACCACAAAGGATGTTTTTCTTGATATGCTCACTGACAGTGGTACCAATGCTATGAGCGACAACCAGCTGGCAGCTATGATGAGGGCGGATGACGCCTATGCGGGTTCAGAGTCATTTGCGCGCCTGCAAAAGGGTGTAAAGGAAGTTCTTGGCAAGAAATATCTCCTCCCGGCTCACCAGGGGCGTGCTTGCGAGAATATCATAGCTAAGGCATTCATTAAACCCGGTCAGATAGTGCTTACCAACTACCATTTCACCACTACACTTGCACATATAATGGAAGTGGGCGGTCGGGTAATCGAACTTCTTCACGATGAAGCACTCGAACTTGAATCCTCCAATCCCTTCAAGGGCAACATCGATATAGAGAAACTGGTGGCTGCAATTGAGGAGCACGGAGCCGAGAATATCGCGTTCATCCGTATGGAGGCTTCGACCAACCTGATCGGCGGACAGCCCTTTTCCATTAGAAATATGATGGATGTGCGCAAGGTGGCAGATCACTACAACATAATGCTTGTACTTGACGCCAGTCTCCTAGGCGAAAACGCATACCTGGTTAAGCAGCGTGAAGAGAAATGGAAAGAAAACACGATGGCGGATATTGTAAAGATGATGACAGGACTTTCAGATCTCGTCTATTTCTCTGCAAGAAAACTTACCTCATCACGCGGAGGCGGCATCTGCACCAATGTAAGGGAACTTTATATGACAATGGAACCTCTGATTCCCCTTTTCGAGGGATTTCTCACTTACGGAGGAATGTCAATCAGAGAGATTGAGGCGATGGCCGTGGGAATCTATGAGACCATTGATGAGACGATGATCAGCCAGAGTGTCAATTTTATTAAATACTTCGTGAACAATGCAGTCAAGGCCGGAATTCCGATGGTAACTCCTGCAGGTGTACTTGGAGCGCACGTAAATGCGGGTAAATTCTGCGAACATATCCCCCAGCATCAATATCCTGCAGGAGCACTAGCAGCGGCATTTTTCCTAGTTTCAGGTGTAAGGGGTATGGAACGCGGTACTGTTTCAAGCGTCAGAGATGAGAAGGGTAACGAGATTCCTGCAGATGTCGAGTTGCTGCGCCTTGCATTTCCCCGTAGGGTATTTACTCTTTCACAAACCATGTATGCACTCGATCGCCTTACCTGGCTCTATGAGAACAGGCATCTTATCGGTGGGTTGAGGTTTACTTATGAGCCCCCTGTACTGAGATTCTTTATGGGAGAATTGGAGCCTCTCACCGACTGGCCTTCAAGACTTGTAGAGAAGTTCAGAAAGGATTTCGGTGACAGTCTGTAACCAATGGTTTAGGATTGAAGGACTTATTTGAGCCTTACTACCCTGATGCCGTTATTGCTTTTAATGCCGCTGATATACTCTGTCAGCGGCTTTTTATTGATTACCACCTCCATTTCAACCGAAGAGGCGTGGATAAAGGTCAGTTGACTTCCCTGCCAATAGGCGTAACCAACGTGCGCGATGTCAAGCCCTTTTGCAGTGCTATTGAAGCAGATGATATCTCCGTCGTGGATCAGAGGTTCACACGTAACGATTTCATCCTTAGGGATGTAGTAGTATTCGAAACCGTTGAGGTATTCCTCTACAGCGCGGATCTTCTCCATAAGAGAGGGATTTTCCCTTAGTTGGCGGTAGGAGTCAGTATGTGTGCTCATAAAGGAGAATTCCTGTGCCCAGGCAATGCCTCCGATCTCAGATGTAATTTCTTCCATAATACCTCTTTCAGCGGCTTGCCTGATCCATTCCGAAGTGTAGTGGATACGTGAGGAATAATCTCCTGCGACTCCATCCCGATAGCGGAGTTTTAGCAGATTGTTGCAATAGGAGTCGAAGCTGGGATTCTCCTCCTTTAGGTTGAGTGAAAATGCCAGACACATCTCAACAAACAGGATGCAGTCGGTCTTCTCCATACAGACTGTTAACATCTCGGGATCCTCTTCAAGAGTACCGGCAACATAGGGTGTACCGAGCTTTTGAAGAGCGGTCTTGATCACTAATTGATCCATCGGTAGTGCCTTGTGGGGCAGCATTTGCTCAAGGAGTCGCTCAAAAGATGCTTTGTCTTCAGGAGTAAAACGCACTTGCGGTTGAGGCTGACTGCAGGATGTTGTAAGGGTGCAAAGTAGCACCAGGAGTGAAAGTATGTATCTCATAGCAATGGAATTATCAAAAAAGGTGAGACATAAGCCGGATTCTGTACCCTATTATCTTAAAGGCTCCTATCATTTATCTAACGCGACCTACCCCCCGGCAGCGGGCGAGCAACCCTTGATTGCCGGTATATTTGGTCTTGCAGCCTTCCGGTACGTACCCCGCCGGTGTCACCATCGACGGTTGTGAGCTCTTACCTCACATTTTCACCCTTGCCCTTGCGGGCGGTTCTTTTCTGTTACGCGCTCCACAAACTTTCATCTGTCTGTGCTTTCCACAGGGAAGTGCTCTGTGCTGTCCGGACTTTCCTCTCCCGAAAGAGCGATAGGAAGTCTCACCTGCAGTGCAAATATATGAATATATTTTGGAAAAGGTCCTTGATGAAATTTGTCGTGATTAAATTGAATTCAGGTTATGCTCTTTAAAGTGAATCTTTATTTCTATATTTGCACAGATGAAATGGATTGGGAGAATATTGCTGGCGTTGGTTGCCTCTCTGTTGCTTTGTGTTGCAGCGCAGAGTGGATATGCTGTGGTCGGACAATTCCTTTTACCTGATGATTTTACAACTGTCGCCGATCAAGCCGGTAAATTGCCACTACCAGAAGTGGATCGTAGATGTGATTTAATGTTACCCGTAAACGCTGTTACTGTTCCGGGGATACATTTTCAGCAGGTAGCCGGCTCAGCAAACAATTCTCCGGGCCACAAGAGACAAATAGATTCTTTCAAGCGCTATACGACACTCCTTTATGGCCGAGTCTGTCCCTGCGGCTTTATCAGGGAGAACAATATTACATTTTTAGCTACATCATCACTTATGGATTCAGTCGCAAGGCGTATTTTAAATTGTATTCTGATTATTTAGCGGTACGGATTTTATGTATTACCCTAAGTGTAATTTCGGGAATGACCTCGTTTGAGTTCTTCCCACTATTTATCATATTTATCCAACCCTTAATAGAATACGAACATGGACAATAATTTTGTAAAAACCAGATCTACAAGAGACATAATAATAGCTACAGTTCTCCTGGCAGGAGGTGTCTTAATTGTGGCACTTCCCACGCCGGCATCAGTTAATATCGCAGGCCTCTTTATCGCCTGTACGGGAATCGTACTCTTCGCAGTACTCAAAACCGGCTGGAAAAACACCGAAACCCGTGAAAAATTTTCTTCCAAAACCCTCTACTTCTCCAGGGAAATGGAAAGCAAGTTAAAAGAAGCCATAGAAGGCTCACTCAAGAGTATAACTGCTGATACCACAAGCCAGTCTTCAGCAATAAAACTGGACATCCTCTACAATAAAAAGACAGGCAAAGCGTTTTGCCAACTTTCAGAATATATCCCTTACCAGTACTACCCTTTTACTGAAATGATCTCCAAGCCTGTGGAGGAGATACTTCATCTTGTCTGAATAACATAACATCGGATGGAATACATAATTCTTATAATATCGTTGCTTGCAATAGTCGTCGGAGCTGACCGTTTTGTGGGTGCCTCCGCGGCTATTGCACGCCGTCTCAAAATCTCTGACTTTGTAATAGGTGCAGTTGTAGTGGGATTTGGTACCTCATTCCCCGAACTTTTGGTCAGTCTTAAGGGGGCTGTTTCCGGTAATTCTGATGTTGCTCTTGGTAATGTTGTAGGCTCAAATATCTTCAACGTACTTGGCATTCTTGGAGTGACTGCAATGCTTTTTCCTATAGCAACAAGCAGGGAAAATATTCGAAGAGATGCTCCTTTTTGTTTTGGAGTCAGCGTATTGTTGCTCCTTATTGCTTTTGATTTTTTCACCAAAGGTGAAACCCTTATTTCCAGAATAGACGGCGTAGTATTACTTGCGGTTTTCACGTTTTTCATGTGGATGACTCTCAGCAAAGGAGGTCAGGATTCATCAGGTGAAATCGAGGTGCAAGCTTCCAGTCGTAAACCTCTATGGTACAGCATCACAGTAGCGATTGTGGGACTAAGTGTCCTGATCTTGGGGTGTCACTTCTTTGTAGAACAAGCAGTGGTTATAGCCCGCAATTTTGGGGTAAGTGATGCCTATATTTCAATTACCCTTATAGCTTGCGGTACTTCTCTTCCGGAGTTGGCAGCATCTGTTGCTGCAGCTTTGAAAAAGAATACCCAGATGGCTCTTGGAAATGTTATCGGCTCAAATATCTTCAATATTACTCTAATACTGGGAGCCAGTTCGTTGATCCGGCCACTACACAGCCCGGATATTGTGCTTACGGACTATCTCGTAATGACAGGAGCAGCACTTCTGTTGATGATTTTTGCCACCACAAAAGTGCGGATTTCACGTTTCGAGGGGTTGCTGTTGGTTCTAGCTTTTGTTGCCTACAATATTTGGCTTTTGAGTATGCAGGGTTGATCGCTCTAGGGTTTCATTACTGCCTGCCAACAGGCTTTGCGGAGTGTACCTCTCGCATCGTCCCCATCGTACTGCCAATACATTATGCCTTTCATTCCGTTTCTATGGAGCCATTCTCCTTTGAGAGCGATGCTTTTTGCATTGTCATAGCCGCAATAGAAGCTGTTGTTTGATTTGAGTGTTACGTAAGGGACCCCGGCAGCCTCATCAAAATTATCAATCTTGTAGACATTTTGATCGAGAGAAAGGATTCTGTCGTAATTTATGGCGGTGGGTGCGGTACTAAATGAGCGACGGCCATAAAATGGTATGCCAAGTACCAGTTTTGAGGGTTTTACACCGGCATCAAGATATGCCCTCAGCGCTCTTTCACAATCAACATAGGCTTTTGGGGATTTGATCGCTGAGTGGTGGTTGGGCGCAGCATCCATATCATAGGTCATGATATTTACAAAATCCACATAGGGATCTACGGCAGCGATGTCAATATATCTCCAGCCTCCGGTCACTGCAACTTTGTCTTTGACATATCCGGCATATGAAAGGATATATTTGTCTCCAAGAGTCTCACGAAGCTGTTTCATCAGCAATACGTGGTTTTCAGTATCTATAGAGGGGTCGCAGGCGTGTCCGCTCCAGGAGAGGCCCGGAAATTCCCAGTCGATATCAATACCATCAATGCCCCATTTCTCCAGAAAAGCCTTACAATCTTCCGCAAACTTTTTACGTCCCTCATCAGTGCTTGCCATTTTGGAAAAACCGCCGCCCTGTTTATTGTCGGAGTTTGAGACGGTATGGGAAAAAGAGAGCGAGATCTTCAGGTCCGGGTTTACCTTTTTGAGTGCTACGATTGTTTCGAAACGAGACTGATTCCCCTGGAGTTTAAATCCCTTGTACTCTCCGTCCACTACATAAAGTTCTGCAAAAGCGTAGTTGAGGTGTGTCATGATGGATGGCTCGGGGATTTTTAGACCCCAGTATGTGACATAAGCACACACATTTCGCCCTTCTATCTTATCATAAGGTACAAACGGAGTATCGGGCTCACCATTATTAGGGTTGTTCGGTTTGTCGGGATTGATATTATCCTCGTGACAGGATGAGATTGTTAAGGCACAAGCAATGGCTATTGCATATGTCAGTAATTTCTTAAGTTTCATAATCAATGTTATTTTGAATATCTCTTTTCACAATCGCGTTTGATTGCTGGTGGGATATCTTTACATTTGGTGTGACACTGCATGGAGAGGGAGTACATTCTTCCTACACAGAAATTAACCTGTTTGCAGGCACTGCAATGATCTTTCTCTTCACGAAGTTTTTTGACGAAGTCGGTATCCCTGATAAGGGCTCGTGCTATCTGAACCATTTCAAATCCGGCATCCATTATCTCATCAATACCTCGCCTTGAAATCGCACCTCCGACATAGACCAGCGGCATGTTGAGAGCTTCGCGGAACTTTTTGGAGTCTTCCAGAAAATAATTCTCCTTAAATGGCACTGTGGGAGCCACAATATGGCCGAATAGACGTACTCCGAGTTTGAGCCACCACTGCTTGAGGGGCATATAGTGAGCTATTGCTTTGACAGGAAATGGGCCACCCATCACATACATAGGCATTCTGCTAACAAATCCGCCGCTGAGTACCAGAGCGTGTGCTCCGAGCTCCTGAAGCTTCAGTGCCACACTGATACACTCATCAATCTTCATTCCACCCTTGAAGCCGTCGCGGGTATTTATCTTCACAAATACAGCTACCTTATCATCTGCAGCTGCCATTACCTCTTTCATTACCCGTTCCATAAAGCGCATCCTGTTTTCCAGCGAACCACCATATTCATCCTTGCGATGGTTGGTGTAGGGCGAGAGAAACTGAGAGATGAGGTAGCCGTGTCCCGCATGGATCTCTACAGCATCAAATCCCGCTTTTATGGCCAAATGCACAGCTTTGCCGAAGTCCGCTACTATCTCGTCAATTTCCTCTACGCTCATACCGTGGACAAAGGTGGGAGAGTAGAGGTTAAATCCGCTGCTTGCCCCCTTAGGACGACATTTACAGATAGATCTGTGCGACATATTGCCGCAGTGACCGAGTTGGATTGAGGCAAGAGCACCCTCCTTGTGGATTGCATCCGTGAGGGCTTTGAGTTCAGGTACCACCTCTTCTCTCATCCAGAGCTGCCGTTCGAAAGAGAGTCCGCTCCGGGATACCGAAGCGTAAGCGATAGTGGTCATACCCACGCCTCCGCGCGCCACTGCAGTGTGGTAGTCGAATAACTCCTGTGAGGGTCTGTTGCCGGGGCACATCCCTTCGAATGCAGCTGAGCGGATGGTCCGGTTGCGAAGTTCTATCGGGCCGATACTATACGGTGTAAAGAGTGTATCACTCATCCTGTATTACTTCAGTTGAGTCCGATTCTGATTTGATAATCTCACTATAGCCGGGGATTACAAATCCCGTAGCATAATGGAGTGTCCTAGGATCGGTACTCATAGAGAGAATTTCGTTATCAGGGGTGATGGCAAAATAGAGATCATCCAATATCTGTGATTTTCTCCTAATGATCCTTCTAATTATTCCTCCCGTTTTAACCTCCGCTCTGACGCGGTAATCGTAATATGCTACCATATAGAGGGAGTCGCCCATCCTCTCTTTAATTGTCCGGAGGGTATCAAGGATTTCATAGTCCCTATATATTTCATCGTACTTGATGGCAGCATTCTTTTTTAGTCCTCGGCGGTAGTAGTCATCGTGAAACTTCTTGTTCTGTTCAATTCGTGTTTCGAACACCTTTATTCTGCGATCAAATTCCGTTATGAAGATGGTAGAGTCCAGCTTTTCAAGCTCTATGACGGAGCATTTCTGGTGCCCATCAAGTGATTCGGTGATTTCTTTTTCGATTGCTTTTTCGAGTTTGGATGGTGATTTTTTTTCCAGCAAGCTACAGGAACTGACTATTGCAGCTGTCGCTAAAATGATGATGCCGATTCTTTTCATATCAGTGTCATTTTTTAATAAATAATTCAATAGATAAAGGGGAATAATCGTTTGCGCTTAAGTGAAGTAAATTCTTCACCAAACTCTTCCGCATATTTATTGTAGAGGGAATGTGCCCTCGGTATCAGGTTGGCGCAAGTCCAGAGTAGGAATACAGCTCCGGGGAGCGACCATGTAAGGATTGCAAAGCCCGCCCACTCGAGTATTTCACCGAAATAGTTGGCGGATGATACATACTTGAACATTCCTCCCATAGGGATATAGTGGGCATTGTCGCCGGGTTTGCGCAAGTGGCGTATGATGTAGTCGGAGTGGAGGTTGATTGCCATTCCGACTATGAAAATAATCGTTCCGATGATAAATTGTGGGGTCTTGAGCCATTCTACTGTATACATATCACTCGGGGAGAGGTGATAGAGCCAATATCCCTGCATATAGGCGTTAGTGAAATTAAACGTCATACCCAGGGCGATGATAGAGAGTGGCATCTTATTCTTACCCCTAATAAGTAGAGGGAATATGAAAGTGCGCTGGAGGTAGTGTGTCAGAAAGAGCAGCGTAATGACAATTATTGCCGGCTCACCGATCCTGTCACTGTCAAGATAGAGGGCCAACATAGTGATGAAAATAGGCGCTTCCATCAATATCCATCCGATTTTGTTAGGAATGGAAGGTCCCCATTTAGAAGTTCTCAGAAAGCCGTATCCGGCTCCAAAGAAAAATAGTGCAACGAAAACCACAACTGCCAGCGCGGTCATCGTAATCAGTGTTATGTTGTAGATACTCATATATTACTTGAATGAAATCATAGACTGGAAAATATTGTGCCCATCACTGCGTCCCTCGACATAAAAGGAGTTGTCAGTTATGGGTGCCTTATATATCTCCACCAAATTGTCAAAAGTGCATTCGCTATTGTAGTTTATCTGAATTTCATCCAGTGGGTGTTCTTTGAGAAAGTCCATCCCAAAAGCATCAATAATCCAATCTGCATATCTGGCATTGTTTGCGTGGTAATTGTAATCTATATCGGAAATACGGACACGCTTGGTATAAACAAACTGAAGGTTATCCGGTGCTGCAAGTTTTCCGCAGCTTTCAGCAATCGCATCTCTATCCATATAGTGCATACCCTTCTCACCTAGAATCTCCGAAGTTCTCTTGAGACGGCGGCTCTCCATATTCATTATGAGCCAGGAACTGGTGGAAACCGCGATGCTTTCTCCCTCCTCAGTCAATAGTTCGTAGTCGCGCAAGGCCATCAGCCCCTCTTCGCGTTTGTGCCAGGTCTCCATTTTAACCCATTCTCTCCAGCGCGGAGGGCGCAGATATTTTACCTTTACTCTCGAGAGCACCCAAACATTGTTGTCCTTAATCAGGTCGTCATAACCGAATCCCATCCTGGTGGCGCTTACACCAGCAATTTCCTGAGCTACGCTCAGAAATGAAGAGAGCTTGAAATGTTTAAATGGATCCGTTTCAAAACTCTTGATATAAAAATGTTCGGTATAGAGGTTCTTACGACTTTCTATGTCCATATCTTACCGGTATTTTATTTTTCAATTAGACTGCTAATGTACAAAAAAATATCTACTTTTGCCTGAGTAATGAAAAATCGTTTGTTGCACATAGCGCTTTTTGCTTTTTGTGTGTTGTTTGCCTCTTGTAGCGGCAATGCTCAAAATGTGAAACAATATACCTTGAAAGTAGAGGAGAGTCTGCCTCACGATGTCGGCGCGTATACCCAAGGGCTCTTTTTTTATGAAGGAGAGCTTTATGAGTCTTGCGGGCAATATGGCGAATCTTCATTCCGTAAGGTGGACCTTGCTACCGGCCAAGTGCTCAAAAGGATCAATTTCGACAGGAAATATTTCCTGGAGGGAGCTTGTGCTCTAAAAGGCCGTATATATATTCTTACCTGGCAGGAAAATGTCTGCTTTGTATATGATGTAAAAACAATGGAACTCATAGGCTCGGTACGCTATATGGGAGAGGGCTGGGGACTGACTACTGACGGTAAATACCTGATAATGAGCGACGGCACATCCTCGATTACTTTCCGTAATCCCGATAACTTCAAGGTGGATAAACAGCTTACGGTGACACTTAACGGAAAGCCTCTGCGATTTGTAAATGAACTGGAGTACATAAATGGCGAGATCTGGGCCAATGTTTATGGCAGCGATGCAATAGTGACCATCAATCCTTCCAGTGGGGTAGTAACGGGCATGATCGACTGTCGCAATCTTCTGCATCGCACTTTGCGTAAACCATCCACAGATGTGCTCAACGGTATTGCTTACAATGATCAGGACGGCACTATCTGGCTCACAGGAAAATATTGGCCGAAAATCTTCCGCATAACACTTGTGGAGGGCAAAAAATAGAAAGTTTCCCTTTAGGGGTCTTTGACATAGATTTATTAACAATCGGGGGTGCTCCCCTTGCGGGGGCTGAGAACACACCCACTAAACCTGATCCGGATAATACCGGCGTAGGGAGGATTTTTATGAAAAAAACATTGATTT
>JAAYDZ010000027.1 GCA_012728975.1 Bacteroidales bacterium | reverse complement strand
CCGAGCCCATAAGGACAAGCAGGGCATCCAACCATCGATAGAGACAGAAATCAGATGTCAGGGGCGCAAATATGATGTTACCGAAAATCGTCTCCTTGAAAAAGAAGGCGACGATCATCAGCACCACGAGCACTGCGACTGAACGAAAAAGAACTTTCCGCAACTCGTCGAGATGCTCCCAAAAGGACATATTGCTGTTTCCCATCAGAAGAGCAGTATGGAAGGGTTATTTCTTCTCCTTATCGCCGTTCTTGGGTTCATCGTCCATTTCCTTCACCTCATTTTCCACTTCCTTCATGCCCTCCTTGAAACTGCGGACGCCCTTTCCAAGGCCCTTCATAAGCTCGGGAATCTTCTTACCACCCCAAATAAGTAGTACGATGAAGGCAATGATCAGAATTTCCTGCCAGCCGAATGATCCGAATAATAACAAATTTCTCATTTTGTATGTGTATTATAATATTAGTCTGTATAATTATTTCATTGTTGCAAGGCGTGCCCGGAGTGTCTCTATTTTTGTGGTCGCATCGGAGAGTTTTTTACGCTCAAGAGCTACAACCTTTTCGGGGGCATTTGCCACAAATGCCGCATTGCCCAGTTTGGCATTAACACCTTTGATGAAGCCTTCGTAACGTTTGATTTCGGCTTCGATCTTTGCTATCTCTTCATCCATATTGATCATACCTTCCAGGGGCACAAAATACTCTATAGTACCCACCATAAAGGATTGTCCTGCCGATGTGGTATCAAATTCTTCCACAACTTGCAAATCGGGGACATTGGCCATCTTGGAAATTACGGGAGTAATGTTTGCAGGATAGTAAGTGCTCTTGACCTGTACTGAGAGTGGCTCTTTTGGAGAAATATTTTTTAACTGTCTGAGCGCCCTGATAGAGACAACAGTCTCGATTGCCTTATCAAAGGCGACAATAAGGGCTACATCATGACCGGTGGAAATAGGCATCTGCTGGAGCATGATGGTCTCACCTTTTTCACGTTCCTCAATATTTTGCCAAAGTTCCTCGGTAATGAAAGGCATGACAGGATGGAGTATCTTGAGAAGTGAGTCGAAATAGGAGATGGTTGCATCAAAAGTTGTCTTGTCAATGCTCTCCTGAACACCATCTATGAATGAAGGCTTGATAATCTCCAGATACCAGGAGCAGAAATCATCCCAGAAGAGTTTGTAAATAGTCATGACTGCGTCCGAAATACGGAACTTGTCAAAATCCTCATTAATACTGTCGATAGTTTTGTTAAGCTGCGACGCAAACCAGGAGACTGCAAGTAGATTAACATCACTTTGTGGCATAGTCTCACTCACCTTCCAACCTTTAACCAAACGATAAGCATTCCAGATCTTATTGCTGAAATTACGACCTTGTTCTACCTGACTTTCGTCAAAGAGGATATCATTACCTGCAGATGTACAGAGAAGCATTCCCAGACGCACACCATCTGCTCCATACTCCTTCATCAATTTTAAGGGATCGGGAGAGTTACCAAGCTGTTTTGACATTTTGCGGCCCTGTTTGTCGCGCACTATACCCGTCAGATAGACATTACGGAAAGGTATATCCTGACAAAACTCTTCTCCTGCCATAATCATCCTCGCTACCCAGAAAAAGAGAATTTCGGGAGCAGTCACGAGATCATTTGTGGGATAGTAATATGCGAGATCAGCATTGGGTGCTTTAACAGGAAAACCGGGCTTTGCGGGGTCAAATACCGATATCGGCCAGAGCCAGGATGAGAACCATGTATCTAGTACATCTTCGTCCTGAACCAAATCTTCCTCCTTGATGGAAGGATCAATCTTACGGGCAGCTTCAAGAGCTTCTTCAAATGTAGATTCTACTACAAATTCCCCGTTCGGGAGATAATAAGCAGGAATTTGCTGGCCCCACCACAACTGTCGTGAAATACACCAGTCACGAACATTTTCCATCCAGTGACGATATGTATTTTTGAATTTGTCGGGTATAAGCCTTACCGAGTCATCTTCTACCACTTGCAATGCATCTTGTGCCAGATCATCCATCTTAAGGAACCACTGCATGGAGAGTTTAGGCTCGATAACAGCATCTGTGCGCTCCGAATGACCTACTTGAGACTTGTAGTCCTCTACCTTTTCCAGAAGTCCTGCCTCTTCGAGCATCTTCACTATCTTTCTACGAGCGACAAACCTATCTTCTCCAACTAAGATCTGAGCCTTTTCGTTGAGTGTTCCGTCATCATTGATAATATCTATCACGGGAAGTTTGTGGCGCAGACCTATTTCGTAGTCATTGATGTCATGAGCGGGAGTGATTTTGAGACATCCTGTACCAAGGTCCATTGTCACATAATCATCCTCTATAATGGGAATCTCTTTGTCGATAAGTGGAATAATGACATTTTTACCCCGCAGGTAAAAATATCTTTCATCCTCAGGATTGACGCAGACCGCTACGTCAGCCATAATGGTTTCAGGGCGTGTTGTAGCAATTGTGACATAATCACATTCTCCTCCGGCAACGCCACCTGCTATTTTATATCTCAAATAATAGAACTTGGAATCAGTCTCTTTGTGGATTACCTCTTCATCACTAACTGCAGTCAGGCCTTCAGGGTCCCAGTTAACCATACGAACTCCACGATAGATGAGTCCTTTTTTGTAGAAATAGACAAATGTATTGATTACAGCCTCACTCAAATCGGGATCCATCGTAAATTTGGTGCGGTCCCAGTCACAGGATGCACCAAGCTTTTTAAGCTGCTCGAGTATAATACCCCCATGTTTATCTCTCCACTCCCAGGCGTGTTTTAGAAACTCCTCACGTGTCAGGTCTGATTTTTCGATACCTGAGGTTTTAAGTTTTTCTACAACTTTTGCCTCGGTCGCTATGGAAGCATGGTCGGTGCCCGGCACCCAGCAGGCATTGTAGCCTGTCATTCTGGCACGACGCACCAATACATCCTGAAGCGTGTTATTGAGCATATGTCCCATATGGAGCACACCTGTCACATTGGGTGGCGGAATTACAATGGTATATGGTTCACGTTCATCAGGTACCGAATGAAAAAATCCATTCTCAAGCCAGTAGGAATACCACTTATCTTCCGTCAGGGAAGGATCGTATTTGTTGGGGAGTTCCATCTATATAAATCTTGCTTTATTGTTGTCAATTATTCAAACTGCAAAAATAAACAATTTCGGTAAATTATCCCTAATTATACACAACACCATATTACCGGACACTCACTGAAGCTGAAATCATTTTTTACCGCAAAGATCACAGAGTTCAGTGTAAAGACGTTGCACGGGAAGTCCCATTACATTATAGTAAGATCCGCTAATGGAGGTAATTCCTATATGGCCGATCCACTCCTGTACACCGTAGGCACCTGCTTTGTCATAAGGAGCATAGTTATCTATATAGTAGGATATTTCTTTCGTAGAGAGCTTCTTGAAGGAGACTTCGGTAACTGCAGTAAAGGAGCGCAATTCATCAAGAGTTCGGATAGATACCCCTGTCAGCACATAGTGGGTATTGTCCGAGAGCAGGGAAAGCATTCTAAATGCATCCTCCCTATCAGTTGGTTTGCCAAGGATTGCGCATTTTTGAAGGGTCACTTCCGAGAGTATTCCTTTTTCAAGTTTTTCCTGCTGACCAAACACTAAGGTATCAGCTGTTATAAGCACTTCACCAGGCTCAAGAGGCCTGTGGAATGTTATAGATTTGTGTTTAGCAAGATATTCCGGAACTTGTGAGTGGGGAATATCTTCGTTAAATCCCTCCTTCGATTCGGGGCCCGTCTCTACTTCAAATTTCAAATCCAGTCCGGCCAGAAGTTCGCGCCGGCGAGGAGACTTTGAAGCTAGAATGAATCTATATCCATCAAACATTTCTTCCGGTTTTATTTGCAAGCTCTGTTATGTGATCGGGATATTTGGCGCTTATAGGTTCCGTTGGGTCAAACTGCCATCTCCCCTGCATTTTGAGTACCTTTTCAACAATATCCCGAATACAGCCTCTACCTCCGGGGAAAGGAGAAATATAGTTACAGGCCTCTTTTACATCAGCAACAGCATCAGAGGGACAGACAGCGAGGCCCGCCTCACGAAGGGCCGGTATATCCGGGACATCATCTCCTACAAAGACCACTTCTGAGGGTTGCAAACCATGATCGGAGCAAAATTTCAGAAAATCGGGACGTTTGTCTCTTGAAAGCTGGTAGAGATCCTTTGCTTCCACACCAAGTGAAATAGCTCTTTGAATAATGCTCTGGGAGCAGCCTCCGGTAATTATAGCTACAGGGTAACCATTGTCAACTGCCATTCTGACGGCGAAACAATCTTTTGCGTTGAATGTACGTAGAAGATCTCCATCCGGCATCGCCAAAACAGATCCATCAGTAAATACTCCATCAACATCGAATACAAATGCTTTGATATTTTTAAACATATTTCCAGTCCTCATTTATTTTTATTCTTTATTATATAATTATACTCATTTTAACACTTAATTAATATCTCATCATCCTCACTTGGACTCATAAATACACACCCAACTCGTACCACTTCAAATAACATGAGCTTCGAAAAAACAAAAATTTTCTACGCTTCATGTTATTTGAAGTTCGCTCAGACATCACACACTACATAATCAACTTTTTTTTCTCAATACAAATATCACATTTTCCACAGGGGGCAGATTCCTGCTGGCCGAAATAGCGCAGCAGCGAAACACTGCGACAGGTGGAATTGTCAGTGACCAGAGATATCATTGCATTGACCCCGGCAGTACGACGCTCCACCTTTTCCTTATATTCCGATTCCGGCAAACGAAGGTTTTTCTCGTATAGCCTTTCATTGTAGAATGTAAGAATCGGCGAACGAAACTTAGGCACATAACTCATCACATGTCGGTTTGAAAGCGAGATTAGTTTTGCCTTAACTGCATCCACTGCATAACGTCCTACCCTGGCAATTTTTTCCTCATCAATTGTAACATAGTCGGAAAATATACCGGTATACATCCTCAAAAGCACTTTTACAAAGGTATCCATCTCATTCGAACCCAGCTGAACTTTGTAGAGCTCATCTCTTGAAACATCAAAACGGACCTTAGAAGGGATTTCCAACTCTTCAGAAAGTGTCCAGTAACCTGCCTGTTCAATATATCTGATTGCATAATATGCGGTAGCAGAGTGGAGCTTGAAATGGCCTACAAAAGCATCAAGATCAAACTTCACACTGCGCCCCTTGCCCTCTTCATAGGGTATTCCAAGAAAGATAAAGACCTTTTGGTAAATATCACGGATATAATCCAGAGGAGGAAATGTCACACGCGTAATCTGTTGGAGACGCCTGATATCGCTGTCATTCCAAAGCAACGCAGTATAGGACAGGTCTCCATCCCTACCGGCTCTACCCGCCTCCTGAAAATAGCCCTCGACTGTGTCAGGCATATCAAAATGGCAGACAAATCTCACATCCGGCTTGTCTATACCCATTCCGAAGGCATTAGTGGAGACAATGATGCGGGTCTGATCGCTCTTCCATTGGTCTTGTCTACGAGATCGTGTATCCCTCTCCATTCCGGCGTGATATGCTATTGCATCAATTTTCTGGCTTCGAAGAAAAGAGGCGATTTGCTCTGCAGTACCTCTTTTGCCGACATAGACTATGCCGCTCCCATTCACATTATGACAGATGGAGAGCAACTGTCCCATCTTATCTTCACATTTTCGGAAAACATATGAGAGGTTGGGCCTTTCGAAAGATGAGGTAATCTTGTTGGGAACCTCAAATTTTAAATTTGCCATAATGTCATCCGCAACTTTCTCTGTGGCCGTAGCGGTAAGTGCAATGACCGGCACACGCCGCTCCGTGCTAATAATCTCTCTTATTTCGGCTATCTGAAGATATTCCGGCCTAAAATCATGCCCCCATTGACTAATACAGTGTGCTTCATCCACCACCAGGTAATTGACATTCATTCTGGCCACCCTCACACGAAAAAGTTCTGTTCTGAGACGCTCGGGGGAAAGGTAGAGAAACTTGTAGTCACCATAAATAGCATTGTCCAAAGTGATGTCTATCTCACGGTAGGTCATACCTGAACAAACAAGAAGAGAGGGAATTCCGCGGCCATTGAGATTCTCTACCTGATCTTTCATCAGCGCAATCAGCGGGGATACCACTATACATATTCCCGGCGTCATCATAGATGGAACCTGGAAACAGATGGATTTGCCGCCACCTGTGGGCAGTATGGCAAGAGTATCCTTCCTCTCCAGCACAGAGGCGATAATGTTCTCCTGCATTGGACGGAAGGAGTCATATCCCCAGTACTTTTTCAAAGTTTCTCTCATGCCGCAAAAATAGCAATTATATGGCAAACTTTTTGTACAAAATTATGGGCGTGTGAAATAATTATTACCTTTGCGCGACTAACAACAAAAGAAAATAATAGACAATTATGGCAAATATCGATTTATCAAAGTACGGCATCATCAATGTTAAAAAAGTAATTCACAACCCCAGTTACGAGGAGTTGTACAAAGCTGAACTGGATCCCTCCCTCAAGGGTTACGAGGCCGGTCAGCTGACCGAACTTGGTGCTGTCAACGTAATGACCGGTATTTACACCGGGCGTTCCCCAAAGGACAAATTCTGGGTAATGGACGATGTTACCAGAGATACAGTTTGGTGGACTTCAGATGAATATTTGAATGACAATAAACCGGTTACTCCTGAGGCATGGAAGGAACTTAAAAAGATTGCAACAAAGCAACTTTCAGAGAAGACTCTCTATGTGATGGATGCCTTTTGCGGGGCAAATGAAAACTCACGCATTAAAATTCGCTTCATCGTGGAGGTTGCCTGGCAGGCACACTTTGTGAAAAACATGTTCATACGCCCCACCGAAAAAGAACTTGCAAACTTTGGTGAGCCGGATTTCGTGGTACTTACAGCATCAAAGGCAAAGGTTGAGAATTATAAAGAACTAGGTCTCAACTCTGAAACTGCAGTGGTATTCAACCTTACCGAAAATATGCAGGTAATTATCAATACCTGGTATGGCGGCGAAATGAAAAAGGGTATGTTTACCTATATGAACTATCTCCTCCCCCTCCAGGGTATCGCATCGATGCACTGCTCGGCTAATGTGGGTAAAGATGGCGAAACCGCTATCTTCTTCGGCCTCTCCGGAACAGGCAAGACTACCCTCTCCACCGACCCCAAGCGTCAGCTTATAGGTGATGACGAGCATGGCTGGGACGACGACGGCATTTTCAATTTTGAGGGCGGCTGCTATGCTAAGGTCATCAACCTCAGTAAAGAAGCCGAGCCCGATATATATAACGCCATCAGGCGCGATGCACTCCTCGAGAATGTTACTGTTGACGAAAACGGCAAAATTGATTTCACCGACAAGAGTGTGACCGAGAATACCCGTGTCTCCTATCCCATTTACCACATTGACAACATTGTGAAACCTATCTCCAAGGCAGGTCATGCTAAAAAGGTAATTTTCCTAACTGCCGACGCATTCGGAGTATTCCCTCCAGTATCCAAGCTTACCCCTGAGCAGACACAGTACTACTTCCTCAGCGGTTTTACTGCAAAACTGGCAGGGACCGAACGAGGAATCACTGAACCCACTCCTACCTTCTCGGCTTGCTTTGGAGCGGCATTCCTCTCCCTCCACCCTACAAAATATGGTGAAGAGCTCGTAAAGAGGATGAAGGCTAGCGGAGCTACCGCATATCTGGTTAATACAGGATGGAACGGCACCGGTAAACGTATCTCCATAAAGGATACCCGCGGCATCATTGACGCTATTCTTGACGGGGCAATTGACAAAGCAGAGACCTCGTTTATTCCCGTATTCAACCTCGAGATACCCAAAGCACTTCCTAATGTTGACACAAATATTCTCGATCCACGCAATACTTATCCCTGCTCTTGTGAATGGGATAGAAAAGCACGTGATCTTGCAGGAAAATTTGTAAAGAACTTCAACAAATTTACCGGTAACCCCGCAGGTGCTGCACTTGTATCCGCAGGACCGAAGGTGTAGTGTTACGGGTTGCGAGTTACGAGTTACAGGGTACGAGGTGCAGGGTATGGGTGTAGAGGAGTGTGGAGTTCTGAGTGAAGAGTTCTGAATATGGAGTTATGAGTAAGGATTATGAAGCTCTGAGTATTGAGTATTGACTTTTGAGTATTTAGTAGGCACGAAAGTTAGTAGCAATGGCCAAGCAAAATGCCAACAGCCAATAGCTAATAGCCAACAGAGAGGATCACCGCGGTGGTCCTCTTTTTTTGTATAGGAATCTCCACCATATATTATATTATATTATATTATATTATATTATATTATATTATATTATATTATATTATATTATATTATAAGTAATCATCAAAATTAACATAATTGTAATACGGAATTTCTCAAGGGAATGGAATACTTTCGTATTTTAGCAAAATTAAAAACAATGATAATTTTTAATATACAACTATGAATCAATTAATTAAGAAACTTTTGCCGCTTGTAGCATTGCTCTTATTCTCTTTCAGTGCAAGTGCGCAGATTACTACTTCAAGCATAAACGGTCAAATCCTCAGTGATTCCGGTGAAAAGCTCGTCGGAGCCACCGTTATTGCAGTCCACGTACCGTCAGGCACAAATTACCATGCAGTAGCCAACATCGACGGTCGTTATGCCATTCAAGGTATGCGTCCGGGTGGACCATATGAGATCAGAGTACACCTTCTTGGCTATCAGACCTCCCTTTTTCAGGATATAGTACTGCAGCTCGGTGTAACATTCACACAAGACGCAGTTCTTGTTATTTCTACGGAAGAACTTGAAGGGGTAGTGGTAGTCGCTTCACCCAGCTCAAAATTTTCCAATGAAAAGACAGGCGCGGCTACCAATATCAGTTCTTCACAGATAGGCAATATGCCTACTATCAACCGCAGTATCTCAGACATTGCGCGCATCTCACCCTACGCAAACGGAATGAGCTTCGCCGGCGGTGATGGACGTTCCACCAACTTCACTGTTGACGGAGCCAACTTCAATAACAACTTCGGTCTTAATCCCAATCTTCCCGGAGGCGGCAACCCTATCTCAATGGATGCAATCGATGAAATTCAGGTTGTTGTTGCCCCTTTTGATGTACGCCAGACAAACTTTATCGGCGGCGGTATCAATGCAATCACCAAATCAGGTACCAACACCTTCAAGGGCACGGCTTATACCTATTACCGCAACCAGAATATGAGGGGCAATACCATAAACGGTAAGGAACTTGATGAACGAACCAAAGAGTCGCAGACAGTATACGGCTTCACTTTTGGTGGTCCTATCATTAAAAACAAGCTCTTCTTCTTCACTAACTTTGAGATGGACAAAACTCCGGGACAGGTGATTAATTACCGCGCCAACAAGGGTGGAGAGACAGCTGAGGGCAATGTATCCCGTACACTCGCTTCAGACATGCAGAAAGTTCAGGATTTCATGATGCAGAAATATGGATACGATACAGGTTCTTATACTGACTTCCCCGGTGACCAGTCAAATATGAAGCTCCTGGCTCGCATCGACTGGAATATCAGTGACAACCACAGACTCAATCTTCGCTATAACTACACCAAGAATACTGCCTGGAATGCCCCTAACGGCAACTCATCCGATACAGGATACCGTCTAAACAAAACATACCGCGTGGGCAACCAATCGATGGCTTTCGCTAACAATATGTATTCAATGGATAATAAGGTACAGTCTATATCCGCCGACCTAAACAGCAGATTTACGGACAACCTCTCCAATCAACTTCTCGTTACTTTCTCAAAAATCGATGACGTCAGAGGTTCCAAGTCAGCCCCTTTCCCCCATATTGATATAATGGCCGGAAAAGATAGTGAAGGCAACCAGATTATGGAACCCTATATGTCGCTCGGTTATGAACTCTTTACCTGGAATAACGGTGTACATAACAATATCCTCACAATCAAAGATGACATCACCTGGCTGAAAGGGAACCACAAGGTCCTTGCAGGTCTGAGCTATGAGTACCAGTTTGCCGACAACGCATATATGCGTAACGGTACTATGTACTATCGCTACAATAGTCTCGACGATTTCCTCAATAGCAGGACTCCGGAGTCATTTGCTATCACTTATGGCTGGAATGGCGAACCCAATCCCAATGCCCGCGTAACATTTAACCAGATCGGTCTCTATGTGCAGGATGAGTGGAGCATAAGCAATAAATTCAAACTCACCTATGGTGTCCGCTTTGACGAACTCATATTCGACAACAGCGATATCGCCACCAACAAAGCAATCCACGATCTAACTTTTAGAGATGGTGAAAAGATTGACACAGGTGCGTGGCCTAAGGCAAACCTCCAGGTATCTCCCAGAATAGGTTTCATATGGGATGTAAAGGGTGACAAATCACTCAAGCTCCGTGGAGGTACAGGTCTCTTTGCAGGACGTCTGCCGCTGGTATTCTTTACAAACATGCCTACTAATGCCGGTCTCGTTCAGAATTCAGTACAGTTCAGAACTTCTTACAAGAATGGTGTTCCCACAGGATATGACAAGCGCCTCGATGTGTTCAACGGCGGTATTATGACTAATGTTCAGGACGCTATTAAGGCACTGGGGCTCCAGGCAGAACTCAATGAGAGCAATCACGTAGCAGGTTCCAAGATTTCAGGCGTTGACCCCAATTTCAAGATGCCCCAGATTTGGAAATCATCAATAGCTCTCGATTGGCAGCTCCCCGTTTCATTCCCCTTGACTCTTACCGGAGAATTCATGTTTAATAAAGTTGTTACCGGAGTAACAATCGATAATATAAATATTGAGAACAACATGAGTTGGAAGCGTTTCCGCGGTGCTGACAACCGTTTCATCTATCCTGCAGACTACGCAATCCACAAGGGCAAGAACGCTGTTGTCCTGACCAACACAAATAAGGGTTACGGTTACACTGCCAACATCACTCTAAATGCTCAGCCGGTAAGAAACCTCGATATTATGCTGGCTTACACGATGACTGAGTCCAAAGAGGTTTCCGGACTGCCCGGCAGCGACCCGGTATCCACCTGGCAAGGCCTTATTACTATTGACGGTCCCAACTTCGGCACCGTACAGCGCTCACAATATGTGGTTCCCCACAGATTGATTGCAAGTGTAAACTATTTCATACCCTTCAAGATATTTGGTGGCAAGGGTCTACACCTCAATCTCTTCTATAGCGGATCTTCAGGTAATGGTTATAGCCATGTTTATTTCAATGACATGAACGGTGATGGAATCAACCTCGACCTCATGTATATTCCCAAGAACGATAGCGAAATCAACTTCAAAACCGATGCCGACCGTGCTGCATTCTGGAAATTTGTAGAGCAGGATAAATATCTGAAAAACCACAAAGGTGAGTATGCTGAGGCTTACGCTGCACGCTCTCCCTGGGTTCACCGTTTCGACCTCCGCATTGCTGAGGACTTTGCATTTAATATCGGCAATACCAGACACAACTTTCAGCTCGTATTTGACTTCATGAATATCGGCAACCTCTTAAATTCAAAATGGGGTGTTTACCAGATCAACTCCATCTCCAACAACAGCGCGATTCTCAAATATGAGGGTCAGAATGATAAGAAACAGCCTGTATTCTCTATGTACCAGAAGGATGGGAACTACCTTACCCAATCCTATGATTACAATTACCACTATGACCAGTGCTGGAAATTCCAGATCGGAATACGTTATATCTTCAACTAAATATTTAATTCAGAAACAACATAAAACAAAGAAAATGGGTATGACAATAAAAGTCATACCCGTTTTTTGTGTAGTATGTAGTAATTAATAAGGAGTGTGTAGTGTTGAAGATTAAGAGTTGAGTGTATATTTATTGGTAAAAAGAGGATGAGATATTTGGTGCAAATCCTAACTCCAAACTAATTACTAAAAAAATTACCCGAAACTCAGAACTAGCCCCGCAACCCGCAACTTGCAACTCACACCATTTTTTTGATTAATTTGAATAAAATCCAAAAAATCCTTAAATTTGTATCCCGTAATGACTATTGGATTTGACAATAAAAAATATCTGAAAATTCAATCCGAACGCATACGGGAGCGTATCGCCCAGTTCGGCGATAAACTATACCTCGAATTCGGAGGGAAACTTTTCGATGACTATCATGCAAGCCGCGTTCTGCCGGGTTTCATGCCTGACAGCAAGCTTCAAATGCTTGTGCAAATGAGCGATGATGCAGAAATAATAATTGTCATAAGTGCAGTTGATATTGAGAAAAATAAAATTCGCAGCGACCTCGGAATAACTTACGATGAGGATGTACTGCGTCTTCGTCACGAATTTGAAAGCAGGGGTTTTCTTGTGAGTTCGGTAGTCATCACTCACTACAACGGTCAGGCCAGTGCGGACCATTACCGCCAGAGACTGGAGCGTATGGGTATATGCACATTCTACCACTATACCATCGAAGGGTACCCGAACGATGTTTCACTTATTGAATCAGATGAAGGATTTGGCAAGAATGACTATGTGGAGACCTCACGTCCTCTGGTGATAGTAACTTCCCCCGGATCCGGAAGCGGAAAATGCGCAGTATGCCTTAGCCAGCTCTATCAGGACCATCAGAAAGGCATCAAGGCCGGTTATGCAAAATTTGAAACATTCCCGGTATGGAATCTTCCCCTCAAACACCCAATACATCTAGCTTACGAGGCAGCTACAGCTGACCTTAATGATGTCAATATGGTGGACCCCTTCCATCTGGAGGCATACGGTACAGTTGCAATCAACTACAACCGCGATATAGAGATTTTTCCCGTACTCAATACCCTGTTCGAGGGCATTTATGGTGAAAACTACTATAAATCACCCACCGATATGGGGGTAAATATGATAGGATTCTGCATAAGCGATGAAGAAGTTTGCAGTAATGCCGCACGTGATGAGATCATCCGAAGATATTACACTGCTTTGGGTAAACTTGCAGATGGAGCACTCAACGATGCCGAGGTCAAAAAGATAGCTTTGGTGATGAAACAGGCAAAAATTACCACTGCCTTCCGCAAGACTACCGTGGCGGCCAGGGAGCGAAAAGAGCAGTCAAATGCTCACTCTGCAGCCATAGAACTGGCTGACAGCACTATCATTACTGCAAAAACAAGTGATCTTCTGGGTCCCAGCGCCGCATTAATACTCAATGCCACGAAACATCTGGCAGGTATTGACCACAGCGTAAAACTGATACCCCAAAGTATGATCGAACCTATCCAGAAGACCAAAGTTTCCTACCTTCACGGTCGCAACCCGCGTCTGCATACGGATGAAGTACTGGTTGCTTTGTCAATGCTTAGCACTACAAATGAAAATTGCCGCCGTGCTCTGGAAAAACTTCCCGAACTCGACGGCTGTCAAGTGCACTCAACAGTAATGTTAAGTGAAGTGGACCGCAAGATCTTCCGAAAACTTGGTGTTGACCTCACCTGCGATCCAATAAAGAAATCTTAATCCTCCGCCCTGGGCCTGGGCTTGATACTGATCTTCAGGTCACAATCAAGCTCCTCAGCCATGTTGCGAAGATCGCTCAAATATATGGAATCTACCTTGACACAGTTGGTCCACCAGGGCATACCACTGTGAGCAAGACCTTTTTTGCGTAACCTCTCAATGAAATCCTTGTTAGTATAACCTGCATCAACAATGGCACGACGCAACTCGAAAAGGCGTTTAGAGGCGTCAAGACGGGGATATGCACGTTCTGCGACTTCAATCTCAAGATGTTTGGGCATCTCTACCTCCTTGGGTGTTCGTCTTGATACGAGACGATAGTCCCAATCATATCCGTAGTTGCCGAAAATCTCCTTGATCTTTGCAATGGTCATATCATCATATTCGAACCATTGCTGCATGGACTGTTTTGATATACCCGCTTTGCGGGAAAATGAAGAGACATTTTCACCTGACATCTTTAGAAAGTGAGCGATGAAGTCAAGATTTACTAGAGTAGATACTTTGCTTTGCCTTTTTCTTGCCATATGCTTTTCTTTATTATTTATATATATTATTGAACAAATTTAATAAAAAAAAGCATCATTTAATAATTTATTTTAACTTTTTTGCTGTTTTTATTGATTTTATTATATTTTTTTTGGATTTAATATCGAGTAATCCTCCAAATAGGAAATAATCCTATGAACACGGTAATTAAGAATACCGGCAAAATAGTCGGGATCTTCGGAGATATAGAGGGCGAGCGCAATGGATGATGGGAGGATGTCAGGTAACTCTTTGTACAGTGAATTCAATCCAAGAGCAATAAGCTCTTTGGAGTGAAGTTCATCCTTGTTAATTTCTACGCAGAAATCTCCATTTGTGCTGTCAAATGAAATTGTAAGAAGTTTTGTCATAACTCTCTATATTTTTGATTCTAATTGGTTTTTAGACAAAGAAAAGCATTGAATTCACAAGAAAAGGCACCCGAAGATCTGTTTTGTGGATTATTTGCGTTTATCGGTATATATCTCATTTTACAAAAAAAAGCAATGCAGTGCGACTTAGACTTTTGAGAGAGTTCAGAGTGGTAAATGCCTGATTGGGGAAACAGAGGAAATTATTTCTCGGTTTTTTGAACCACCTTATAAATAACCTCTAGGGCCATTTTAACTGAGCAACATTTGTAAGTGTATTTTATTATTTGGTAAATATTTTTGATATTCACAGTCAAAAATAGGTCAAATCAAAAAACATTTGCAATGAAAACACTGAAAAAATTGTTATTTGCACTGACTGTAGCCCTGATTGTGGCCGGGTGTCGGGAAGATTCAGAGAGCAGCAAGATCACCGGAAACGTGACATTCCTCTCTGTAGTAAAAGAGGAAATAGCCACAAAGAGCAGTATAGATGTGGATGACTCCGCAATAATGACTATAAAGATATCCCTTTATAATACTTTGGGGATACTAGCCGGATCATACAGTTTTTCAAATGGAGAAGAGATTTCCATTGATCTGCCTGTCGGAGAGAGTTATACAATATATGCACTTGCCAACGTCATAGGACTCACTCCGCCCATTTCTGAAAGTGCGATGAGAGAGATTTCCATAGCATGGCCGGGGGTGGCAGGAATAACTTCAGATGGCTTTCCGATGGCCCATACAGGGACTCTTACAGTTGTAAAGGGCAACAACAGCTACACGATGGAATTCATACGTCTTGTTGCAAGATATGACCTTGTGATAGATCGCAGCAACCTGGAAGGTAGTTTTGAGGTAACGGGAGTAAGACTTCGCAACTCAGCCGCATGTGCCTTCCCATTTTCTTCCAGGGCTGCAACTGCCGCCCTTGACGGTGATATGAGTACGATATCGGATCTTCAGCTACTAAATGCAGGATCGGCCGTTTCCTTCTACATGTATGAAAATCTCCAGGGAAATCTTCTTCCTGACAACAGCGATCCATGGGCTAAAATCCCCGACAACATTCCCACGGTAAAGGATCTTTGCACATTTCTCGAAATTGAGGGAAAATATATCGGAGGAGGTGTTTCAACAGGACTTAATTCGAATAAAATGACCTTTAGAATCTATCTTGGAGCTGACAATACCTCTTCATTCGACATTACACGAAACACAATTCAGACACTCACTTTCTTTCCTTCAGACAATTCCATTTCCACGGAGTCATGGAAAGTGGACCCAGGAATTGTGGAGGACAATAGAAGCATCAGCTGGGAACCGTCTGTGCTGAATCTTCTTTCGATGAGTAAAGATACTGTATGCCTTGTACTCTCCCCTGCCGGACTGCCGATAACACTGAGGGGCAGTGAAAGGTTTGAAAATGGAGAGCTAAACTATACACATGAAGGAGAAAGAGTCATTATCACCAGCACCTCAAATACCTTAACACCGATAAACGCCACCTTGACTGCCGGTACGCTTGACCAGAAAAAGAGCAGCATACTACAAATCAACGTAGTACCCTCAGTGAGCTTAACAAAGATTACTGTAGAACCACGGTCTGTATCACTATTCTATGGAAGAAGTAAGCAACTTAACGCTATAGCATTGTGGTCTGATGGTTCCACAAGTGATATCACTGAAGAATGCTCATGGGCAAACACCAGACCGGATGCAGCTTCACTCTCTCCATCAGCTCTGGTTAGAAACAATTACTCCGGAAATGAAAATTATGTAGATGCTATTATTTATGCAGAATACTACGGTATAAGAGATACTGCCTTGATCAAATGTTATCGTAATGGCTATACATATTACAACTATGAACTCAACCTTAATCCCAAATCTGCGACAGTAACTATTGGCTCCTCATTGCAGATTACAGCTATATTAACCACTACAGCATTCGTCAATGGAGTGAACACGGGATCAACTTATACTGATGTGACCTCCTCTGCTGAGTGGAGCAGTCTCCATCCCGACAAGGCTACAGTTTCTGCCGGAGAGGTCAACCCTTTGGCTACAGGTAATGCAACAATTAAAGCGGCGCATAGCAGCACAGCAGGATATACTACTTTGAATATAACACCGCAAAGCGCTCCTGTCATCACATCCCTGATACTCTCCCCTACCTCTGCCACTATCACGTCAAATGGAAGCCAATCATTTATTGCAACAGCAACGTACTCGGACGGAACAACGCAAGAGGTAACATCGCTCTGTTCATGGAGCAGCTCGAATACCGAAGCAGCGACTATAAGCAACGGGATGGCAACGGGATGCAACACCACATCCTCCATGAAGGTAAGCACCATCACAGCTACATTCTCAAATATAAGCGCCACAGCAAACCTCTCAGTAGAAGGAGCAACAAAGAGTCCTACTTCACTCTCAATATATGCATTCCCTTCGACTATCGCATGGAACGGGACCACTCAACTCTCAGCAAGTGTTATATGGAGCGACGGCTCAGTAACTACTGAAACCGATATCAACTATACTATTACCTCTGGAGAGGAATATGTATATAACCATCAGGTAGAAAACGGTATTCTCATGGGAAACAACAGCGAATCCTCTGCCCAAAATGTAACTATCCGAGGAACATTCTCATACGGAGAAACCGTTTTAACGGATCACACAACTGTTACAATTAGTGGAAAAGAGGTTGTTACGGCTTCGGACATTATTTTGTATATGAATAGGCACACAATCGCTCAGGGTGATAGCAAATGTGTACTTTCTGCTATGGTCACATATAGTGATGGCAGCACCCAAACATTTACCTCATCCGGAGTCACCTACTCAATGGAAGGAGAAAATGTCTCCTACGCAAATCTCATAGGCAATACAATCGAAGCGTCAAATGGTACTGACACATACAAACAGGTCACTGTCAGAGTCAGCTATTCTTTCGGCGGAGTAACAGTTACAGATATGAAAGTTTTAAATGTCAGACCGAAATATCCGGTTGAAGTACAAATCACTCCATCAGACAATAATTTTACTTCCCCGTCGGGAGTGACTCTTGTATCGGGACAATCTATCTCATTTACCGCTGTGGCTACATACAGTGATGAAAGTATGACAGAATGTACATCATCTGCCTTATGGACGATCACCATATTACACTCCGACGGTGGCACAAGAGTCATCAATGGCAACAGCGTCTCCTATAGTCAGCTATACGATGATCAGGAATACACTATTACCGGCGTGACCGTTACGGCCGCATACACCACTGATGATGGTCTTGGAAGCACTACCGCCACAGGCACATTATCCGGACTGATAACTTTACAATAAATAGCTATTTGTTCAATATAGAGTAAAACTCCTCTGCTGATAAAAAGACCGGCTGATATTCCACACCTCTGTTTGTAAGATTACGGACAAAGGCCCGCAAATGATTTTGCGATCCCCACAACAAAGGGTCGTAAGTCCCTAAAATAACTTCATTGTCCGTCTCTTTCATCAATTGTTTTAAATCATGAATATCCAGCTCTTCAATGTAAGCACCTATTTTTAATGCATCAATTAGAGTATTCCCTTGTACTGTCAACTGATCATACAGTTCCTGTAGCTCCTTATTATGAAATTTACTCTCTTCTTCATACGAAGAGTCCTTAATCCCATACTGATCCATCAGCTGAATCACCAATTTTTGATGCTCTACTTCACTATTTGTGATATTCCTGAAAATTGGGATATTGTATTTTTGCGCAAAAAAACTATATACATCATGAGCCAGTTTCTCTTCTTCGCGCATTAACAGGATTCCTTCCTTTTCGGAAGTTGTAAGTGTAGTTAAATTTACATTTTGGGCACATCCGATAAAAGAATTGATTATCAGGACGACTATTATACCCATTTTTAATACAAAATTATCACTTGTGTTCATCGACTTTTTTTATTGAATTATTAGTTATTTAATAATTTATAACATATCACAACTATTAGACGATGATTTTAAAAACATGTTGCAGGATAGTTTAACTTTTTGTACATTTGTCAAATAAAATTGAACTTTATTAAAACTAACTTATTATGAAAAAATTACTTATTGCTTTAGTGTTCGTATTTGTTTGTGCTCAAGGATACGCACAATTCTATGCTGGTGGCACTTTTGGTTTTTCTTACAGTAACCTAAAAGGAGCCGGCGGAATGACGGATCTGGGAGGGTTTGATGATTATGAAGATTATAATAATCCGGAAGCTTCACCTGCTGATAAGGGTTTTTCCTTTAAAATTCTTCCTGAAATAGGTTATCATTTGTCCCTCAGCACAGCTGTTGGAGCCAGTTTCGGTTATATCAAAGGATATGCTGCACTTGGTTCATTTGATATAGCAGATTACAAAGCTTTGTTAAGTACGCTTATTAGTACAGCTGCGGACACCCAGTCAGATGATGGTGGTTACCATGCAATACGTCTGGCACCATATCTTCGCTACACCGTGGTACGAAAGGGAGGATTTGAAATTTTTGCTGACGCAGTTGCAGGTTTTAATTTCATTATGGATAAATCATCCGATACAAATTATCTCTCTATGGAACTCTGTCTGAGACCTGGTGTTTCTTTTGCCATTAGCGATAGTGTAAAGCTTTTAGCAAAGATAGGTTCTGCGGGATTCCAACATTTCAGAAACACAGATGGTGACATCAAACTTACCCGATTTGGTCTGGATCTTGATGGAAATAATCTAATGCTGGGAGCAGCGTACTATTTCTAATTTCCGGAAGCAATATAGATGTTTAAAGAATAACACTAACTCTCTCTATCAATCGATAGGGAGAGTTGTTGTTCTGACAATATTCCCAATTAACCAATTACCCATTATTTTACTACGGCAGTACATGATTTTTTTTACTAAAGGCCCAAGCATACGGATATAATATGATTTTGAGAGTAATACACATAATAACACTGATGCTATTGTGGATACTGCCGGTTTCAGCTCAGTCGCCCAACGCTTATAAGATTGTGGAAAAAGCCTACAATAACCGCTTTCTCGGCAATTTCCAAGCCAGGGCTGACATGACAATTTACAGACCTACCTGGCAACGTTCCATTGGGATTAAAACTTGGCTGAAAACAAGGGAAATGTGCTTAATACTCATTGTATCTCCGCCAAAAGAGAAAGGTCAGGCATTTCTTAAAAGGGACGATAATATGTGGAGTTGGCAGCCTGTAATAGAAAGGACAGTAAAAATAGCAGCATCTGCTGCCGGCACCTCCTGGCAGGGAAGCGATTTCACGATCGATGATATGTTGAACAGCTCCTCTTTTTTATCCGATTTTAGCCACGAACTATCTGGAGAAGAGGAAGTTGAAGGAGATCTCTGTTATAAATTGGTATTGATACCACATCCGGAAAGCACCACACTCTGGGATAAGGTAATTGTTTGGATTAGCAAGACAAGTTTTGTGGAACGCAAGATTGAGTACTATGATGAAGATGACGTTTTGATCAGAACATATTTTTCCGACAATATAAAAAAAATACAAGGACATTATGTACCTCTTCATTTAGAGGTCATTCCTGCTGACAAAGAGGGACATAAGACTGTTGTTACAATATTGGACTGGGATTATAGCACATCTTTCAAAGAGAGTTTTTTCTCTCTGCAAAATATGAGACGCCTAAACTGATAGTTTTCTATGATGAAATTGGCCTGGTTGAATTTGCATAGGAATCCCTCTCGTGCTCTGTTAACTATATTTTCCGTATTTATAGCCGCTTTTTTTTCTATCCTTTTCGGCTCCACGAAAAATGGAATACTCAACTCTTCTATCGATAGTATTCTGAAATTATCCGGAGGACATATTGAGATAAGATCCAAAAGTTACTCAAAAACCCGTTCTATTGACGACATCATGTATCTTGATTCGGCAACTTTAGATTCTATCTCAATGCTCCCATATGTGAAGAGTGTTTTGCCCGTTCTTCAATCCTATCTGCTCATATCTCATTCATCATCGCCTTCAACCAAAGCGGTGGCTATTATTGGTATAGATCCGGAAGCTGAAAAGGATCGTATACTAACGGTCTCTGAAATGGTTGAAGGAGAATGGTTTTCAAAATGTGATAAAGGAGTAATCTTAGGCGAAAATATGAGAGAACAGCTGGGTCTGGGAGTTGGTGATACTTTGGCAGTAATGGGTATGGGTTATCATGGCTCCAGTGCCGTTGGATTAATTCCGATTCAAGGTATTGCCAGGATACCGGTATCAACGGTTGACAAAAGCACTATATTCATAACACTATCTGCTGCACAGGAACTGTTTCAGGCAGATGATTGCTATAGCGAAATCTATATAATGTCAGAAAGGCTGGATAAAGTGGACCTTATAAAATCCCAAATTCAAAACAAGTTTTCTTCTGAAGAATATGAGATAAGGGATTGGAAGTCGATCATAGAGGAGTACTTATTTTATTTTCGATTTGCCGATGCTATCGGATTCATTATTATGCTTTTTCTCTACATACTTGTAGGTTCAAATATTCTAGGCACTATCATCATGATGACAAAAGAGAGAAAACTTGAATTTTCAGTCTTGATTTCTATTGGAATGTCACGCAATAAACTTAGTAAGAGCCTATTTTATGAGCTTATTATAGTTGCTCTCCTGGGTGTGATTCTGGCTGTTATCATAACTCTGCCTATAGTACACTATTTCACTATTCATCCTATACCACTTTACGGTGAAGCAGTCGCAACATTGAAACAATTCTCCATATATTCGGGACTATATATGTCATTGGACTTCACTCTGTTTATAAAACAATTTTTAATAGTTCTGGGTATATGTCTGGTATTCGCTACATATCCGATTGCTTTTATACAACATTTAAAAGTAGATGAGGGATTAAGTAAAAGAGATGCAAATGAAGATAATCTATAAAATGGCATTTAGAAATATTTTCCGCAGGAAAGGCCGTAGCAGCTTATTGGTAACTGTTATTGCTATTGGTGTTTTTGCGGCTTCATTTGCTGTTTCCATTGCCAATGGCTGGTCGAAGGGTGTTTACAGGGAATTTATTGATATGCAAACCTCGTATTTGCAAATTCACGCGAATAAATTTTCGAATGCAAACGAGGTGACTGAGTTTATGGATAAGAACGTGGTTCAGCAGGCCTTGGATGCAGTCGGTGAAGTAGATTATGCTTCTTATCGGTTGAAAACCAATGCGCTCTTATCTACCGCTAACACAAGCGTGGGGCTCACCCTGATTGGAGTCGATAGAGAGGAAGAAATGAAGGTCTCTTCTGTTTACAGCACTATTGAGAGTGGCGATGGAAGCTTTTTCGAAAGTGATATCGTTAGACCCATAATTATAAGTAAACGTTCTGCTGAAAGGCTGAATGTAGATATAAAGTCGAGAATCATTCTCTCTCTACAAGACTCATCCGGAGAGATTCAAAGGGTCATGTTCAGGATAGGAGGATTGTTTCAAACTAATAGCAAAAGTTTTGACAACACAACGGCTTTTGTGCAAAAGTCTGACCTGATGCCTTATTTAAATATTCCTGGAGAAGCAGTCCATGAAGTTGCTATTGTCGTGAACGATTTGCGGGAATGTGACAATGTCAAGCAAAAGTTATCCCAACTATTGCCCGAATACGAGATTAAAAAATGGGATGAAATATATCCCCTTATGCAGTTAGTGAATGCCTGGCATGGGATAGCCAGTTTTCTCTTTTTACTACTTTTCTTTATCGCATTAGGGCTTAGCACAACAAATTTTATGATGATGTCGGTTTTAGAGAGAAAAGGTGAGTTTAGAATGCTGAACAAAGTTGGAATGAGTGAAAACCGCATTGGGCTCATGATTATCATAGAAACACTCTTTACCACACTAATTGCTACTTCGATAGGTTTGTTATTGTGTGTGATTGCCGTATCGATCTCTTCTAAATCGGGTATAGATATCACATTTTTATTTGATCGTAAATCAGGATATGGTTTTGGTACGGTTGTTTATCCCATGATAGATAAAATAGATTTTGTTCATATCTTTGTATTGGTGTCAGCTATTGGTATATTCACAACCATATCGCCTATTAAAAAGGTTCTGAAGTAAATAAAGTATAGTTATGAATGAGTTAATAGATAATGATAAATCCATAATCGTAAGAACAGAGAACCTTTCCAAGTCGTTTCTTGACGGCAAGTCGGTGATTAAAGCAACGGATCGCGTCAACCTGACTATTACAAGTGGAGAGTTTACTGCTGTCGTAGGTCCTTCAGGCTCCGGAAAAACCACCCTTCTCAACCTGATCGGAGGACTTACCTCGCCCACTTCAGGAAAAGTTTTTGTAAAGGGAAAGGATATAAATCAGCTTACAGATAAAGAGCTGGTAAACTTTCGTTTGCATAATATTGGATTTGTTTTCCAATTACTCAATCTAATTCCTGTGTTGACGGTAGAAGAGAATATCGGATTTGTTATGGAGTTGCAGGGAGCAGACAAAGAGCAACGAATTGAGCGAACAGCCGAACTGCTTGAAGTGATTGGTATGAGAGATCGTGCTCACTCTCGTCCATCCTCTCTTTCCGGTGGTCAAAAGCAAAGGGTTGCCGTAGCACGTGCTTTGGCCTCCAAACCTCTCTTTATTCTTGCAGATGAACCCACAGCAAACCTTGACACGGAGGCCGCGGAAACATTGCTTAACACTATGCTTTTACTCAACGAAAAGGAGAAGATCACTTTCCTCTTTTCAACTCACGATCCACGTGTGATGAACAAGGCCAGACGACTTATCACCCTTGAAGATGGTAGGATAACAAAGGATGAAACATATGTTCGGTAGGTTTATCATAGCATTTTCCTTGTTTCATCTCTGTTTCTGCTGTGCAAATGCTCAAGTCAACCTCACGGGATACATAAACAACTACTCCCTGCTTGGCGAGACCAGGCCTGATCCTTTTGAAGAGACTTTATGGCAGAATATGACCTCACAAAGATTTAATTTTAATTGGAGTATCAATAATAATTTTGACATATACATCAGTAGCCGGACGAATTTCTCTATTGGAAACAGTACTATTCTAAACCTGATCAAAGAGACCTCAACTGACGATAACAATCTGATGAAACTATCCTATTCAATGGTAGACAAGGATGATAAATGGTTAGGGGTTGCTTTGGACCGGCTTGCGTTACGGTGGGCTACTGATGAATTTGAAATTACTCTGGGTCGGCAGAGGATTAACTGGGGAAATACAATATTGTGGAACCCAAATGATATCTTTGACTCATCACCTGTTATTAGTTTCACTTACCCTGAGAAAATGGGCTGTGATGCTATACGTACTACATTTTATCACAGCGAAGTTGCTACCAGTGAAATTGCTTTATCCGCTGACAGAGATGGGTCCCCTACCGCAGCTTTATTACACCGGAATAATTTCCGAAAATTAGATTATCAATTGTTGGGAGGAGTATATAAAGGCCATTATCTCTTTGCGGGAGGAGGCTTTACTACTGAACTGAAAAATGTTAATATCAGATTCGAGGGTTCATATTTTCACGATTACCGAAAGGTCAGTGATAAGCCTGATGTAGTTCAGATTTCTTTGGGTATTGATAAAATATTTTCAAACAACCTTATCTTACAAACTGAAGTCTTATATACAAATAAACCATATGACATATCGGATATTCTCTTTTCATATCTACCCATGAAAGGCTCTGTGAGAGAGTTGACTACATCTCGCTGGAGTTTTGCAGGACAATTATATTATCCTTTTTCCAACTTGTGCTCAATAAGCTCCTTAATAGCATACTTCCACGATCAGGAAGCAATTTATGTTGGCGCAGAAATGAACTACCATGTTTTTAAGAATTTTGACCTATCTTTGATGGTTAATCTATTTGATTATACTTTAGGTCAATCTTATTCAATGGATGGGATAGTAGGCACACTGCATTTAAAATATTATTTTTGAATTGTGATAAAAGTATATTTGTTTCTACAGGGATGAGATACTCTTTTTTAACAATATTCATTTTAGCCTTCTCTCTTATAAGCTGTGAGAGAGAGCCGGTCTTTGAGGAAATTGAATATGTTAAATACAGCCATCAACTCTTCGAAGAGAATACAAGGATGGGAGAGCTTATGCAAAGGGCTTCCAGAGAGTTTGGAGCCACTCCTAAAGAAATGTTGTTAAAAGCGGGTTATAACGAGATACAAGCACAACAATTGCTGGAAAGACTTAACCTATATGTTGCGCTTTCGAAGGACTATACCGTACATGGTGTTGCATATAATACTAAAGACCCCCTCGGTGAGTCTGTCGTAGCATCGGGGCTGCTATATTGTCCGCAAAACAGGTTACCTAAAGGCGTAATCTTCGTCTACCCATTTTTCAAGAGCAAAGGTGAAAGCGGTACCGATAATCGATATAGTGTGGAATCCCTATTAGCTGTGGCGGGTGATTATGTCTGTTTGATACCGGATGGGATTGGCATGGGCATCAATTCAAATCAGCCGATGTCCATAATCCAACACGAAAATTTAGCTGAAATAGGAGTAGATTTTTATCTGGCTGCCAGAGAGTTTATCTATAATCGCTATCACTACAAACTGCCTGGAAGGATTATTCTTTTTGGCTATTCCCTCGGTGGTTCCGCTACCTGGTCGCTGGCCCGATACCTCTCCATCCATAAAGAGTCGAATATTAGTGTGAAAGATATCTTTGTCGGAGGAGGCCCTTACTACCCGGACCTCTGCATGGAGGATTTATTTGAGAGCCGTTATTCCGAATATGCCTCAGGCCCCTTTATACTCTGGTCTTTGAACTACTATGATAATTTAAATCTGGATTTCACCAAGATTTTTAAGGGCAAACTGTTGGAGGAATTTCCCGGATTGTGCGATGGATCCAGAGCTGTTATGGATGTTACATCTTATATAGGCACCGATCTTAACGACTATTACGATGAGGATTTTTTACAAAATAAAGAGAATCCATACCGTCAACTGGTTATGGAGGCATTGAAAAAACACTCCATACCCAATGATTGGCGACCTGACGTCAAAGTTCGTTTATACAACTGTCATAAAGACCTGTATGTTCCTTCCATTTGTGGGGATAAGCTATACTCTTATCTAAATGAGATAAATGCCGATGTAGAATATATTCATGAGGATATAGCACACGAAAAGATGATTGTAAGAATGATAATGGATTTTCACAAGTACCTCTATCCAAATCAACCAATGTATCCATAAATATCTCCATCTCAACCATTAAGAGAAAGTATCATTTTTTAGAAGCACTTCAAATCTAATCAATCCTCAAAGGGCAGGGATTTATTTTTGCCCGGTGTAACTCCGTAACGGATAACATCATTTGCTGCCTTGACAATGCTCTGTCCCCCATCTTTTATCTTCTTGTCCGATAATTCATACTTTTCCTGTGCACTCTTTAGTGCCTTGCCCATTTCTTCGTGATACTTTATAAAATCGGCAACCCGTTCCAGCATTCTGCGTGCCGCATCTACGATATTTGCGTGATTTCGTGCCTGTTCGACATTGATCCAGGCTGACCTTACAAGCCTTAGAAATGGCATAAAAGTTTCCTCCGTAGTAATCAGGACATTTTTAGTGAAAGCCTCGTTGACTATCTGGGGGGATTTCTGACGAGCCAGGATCATCGCGTTGACATTGGGTACATACATAATCACATAACCAAGGGTTTTGCGATCCTTCGGAATATAAGAGGAATAGTCTTTTGAGGAGAGTTCTTTTATATGATTGAGGATCGCCTTAAGATTTCGCACGGAGGCATCTTCCCTCGCCTTTTCGTCAGTTGCTTCCGTATAGTCGGAAAGTGCTGCAAGAGAAACCTTGCAATCTACTATCACGTCGGTTTTATCGGGATAGTGAAGAATAAAGTCGGGACGCATCCTGCGACCTGATTCGTCATGGAGTTGCACAAGTCCCAATTCGTCGCGCAGCGTCTCTTCCCTATGGTAATCCCGTCCCTCGATCAGTCCTTCGGCATTCAGGAGGTTGGCAAGCTGGGTCTCGCCCCAACAGCCCTGGATTTTGTTGTTCCCACGTATTGCAGTTGCAAGCCGGTCGGCTTTGTCCCCGATATTTAGGGACTGGTCTTTAATATTCTTAACTGCCTCTTCAAGTTGTGTCCTAAGCGTACTGGATGTCTCGGTTCGGTTGCGTTTCTCTGCATCAAAGGAATCCGTCATGCGCTTGAGTTCTTTATTGAGTTGTTCGGCAATGGAGTCAAATGAGGCTTTGGCATGTCTGTCAAATTCAGCCTCGCGTCCTTTTAATATCTCTTCATTTTGTGCGACCATCTGAGCCTTAAGAGTCTCCAGCTGGTGAGAAAGACTCTCTTTGTGGCTTTTTTCGAGCTGTTCAAGGAACTTATTGTGAGTCTGTTCCATATCGGCTATACGTCCATTTGTATGCTCGAGATCCTTTTGCAGAGCCACTATAGTCAGTTCTTTTTCAGTTATTTTTGAGGAAAAATGTCTTCTGGCCACCATCCAGACGATAATACCGGTAAGCAGCACCACTACCGCCGATATAATAATTGCAATAGTATCCATATTGCAAAAATAACAATTTAATCACTTTTCAAGAGCTCGTATGCTCTGTTGATAGACAAGAAACATATCTGGTATGTGGCCAACATCTGCTGCACTATAGTTTCTTCTTATTTGGATATCATAGTATTTATTAATAGGTAGATTTTAGTCACAGATATTGTAATATCTTTATTTTGTCAATCTAAACTATATTTTTAGTGATTTATTTTTGGTATTTTATAAATATTATATACTTTTGCAGTAAAATAACTAATGTGCGATGGGTATGGTTAGATTGATTACAATAATAGTTATTATATTCTTTACGAATTTTAATGCGAACGCGCAGCGCATAGCTGTTTCTGCCAACCTAGCGGATATAGCCAATCTAGGCACTTTGAGCGGAGAGCTTTCGGTTGCCGCCTCGCGTCACATCTCGGTCAACGCCGGAGTACGATACAATCCCTGGCAATATGGTTCACAAGAGAAAGGTTTTATTCAGAATCGCAAACGTGAGGCTTCGCTCGGAGTGAGGTACTGGCCATGGAATATTTTCTCCTCCTGGTGGTTCGGAATGCGCACTCAGGTACGCGAATACAATTGCGGGGGACTTTTCAGGAGACAGATTACCGAAGAAGGGATTGCTGTGGGTGCAGAGGCGGCTTTTGGGTACTCCTACATGATCCACAGCCGCTTCAACATCGAGTTTGGAGCAGGTATCTGGGGAGGACACAGATGGTACACGCGTTACGATTGCCCACGCTGCGGGACTATTCTTTCGGAAGATAATGCTCACGGATGGTTTGTAATTCCCGGCGAACTTATAGTATCACTAGTTTACATTTTCTAATCTAAATAGAGATAATGAAATATAGAATCACAATACTCACCGCTTCGATCATGCTCTCCCTCTCCTGCTGCGGAAGCCTTTCCGGAAGAATGGAATCTCTTGCCAACTATCCGGCCTCCATCTCCCTTCCTCAGGAAAAGAGAAGCACTATTCAGGAAATCTCCATACCGAAGGTCATGCGCGACACCTCAGTGATTGAAGATGATAAGGGCAACACATATCACCTCATGAGAGCAGTAAGAGATGATGGAACTGGGGAAATGGTGGCTACTGAAGAGCTGCAAGCTGCTGTAGTGACTGCCCGATTTCGCAATGTGGCCGAGCGACGAGGAAAAGTTGAGATTGAGTTTCAGGTACTGGTGCCAAAAGAGCTTCGCGACAGCAAATGGCAGTTGAGAATGATGCCGATAATGTATATCCTTGAAGACACCCTGGATCTGGACAGGATTCTTATAACAGGTGAAAGCTACCGCAAAAGTCAGTTGCGCGGCTATCAGCAATACCGCAGGTTTATCAACTCCATCGTTACAGACAGCACCAGGTTCATCGATAAGCACCAGCTGGAGGTATTCATTGAAAGAAATATCCCTGAACTCTACAGATACCGCACGGATTCCGCTTATGTTACGGACGAACTCTTTCTCTCACACTACGGAATAAGCGCGAAGGATGCCTTAAAGCACTATACCTATGGTTTGCGAATGCGTCACAATGAATGGAAAAAAGCCAACATCGGCAGAATGTATGACCGTTATGTTAAATCACCGATAGTTACCGATCATCTCCGTCTCGACACCGTCATGCGCAACGCAAGTGGAGATTTTATTTACAACTATATACAAAGGATACAAACACTACCTCAGCTTAGAAAAGTAGATATAGTGCTTGAGGGAGAGATTTATGAGCAGGAAAATAGAATCTACACCATCGAACCTAGTGTCCCTCTAACTTTTTACATCTCCTCTCTCAGCACATTCGCCGAAGAGCGCGAAAGATATCTGACACAAGTCATATCAAGAAGGGTTAAAGCAGACGATATCTGCTACATAGAATTTGAAAAAGACTGCGATAAGGTAGTGGAAGGGCTCTCAAACAATTATCATGAGATAACTCGTATCCGGCGAACCTTAAGTTTACTACTCGAGAACAGAGATTTTGACCTTGATTCAATAGTAGTCACCGCCAGTTCTTCCCCTGAAGGGAGCTGGGAGTACAATTCCAGATTAAGCAAGCGCAGAAGTGCGTCAGTAAGCCGTTATTTTGAGCGATTTATCGGAAAGTGGCGCGATTCTTCAGCTCGTAACAGAGTTTTTTCCATTGATATAGATAAAGTTCTTGCGGAGCCCGACAAAGAGGCACCTGAGGCGAATGTCGAATTCATTTCACGAAACATAGCGGAAGACTGGAGTGCCCTTAATCGATTGGTAATGGCAGATACGGTGCTTACATCACTGCAGAAGGAGAGGTATTTCCTGCTCTCAGGAGAAAATAATGCGGACAAGCGTGAGAAGCTGCTCTCGATGGAAGAGTTCTATCCTCACCTTACCTACGAGATCTATCCCAGGCTGCGCACAGTCAGATTTGACTTCCATCTCCACCGTAAAGATATGGTGCAGGATACCATCCATACCACCATAATTGACAGCATATATATGGCAGGAGTTCAAGCGCTGAAAGACAGGAATTACAACCTGGCTGCTAACCTTCTTACACCCTACAGAGACTTCAACACCGCTGTCGCCTACTGCGCAGCCGATTACAATGCATCAGCACTGAATCTCCTCTCAGAGCTCCCTTCCACCCCACAGGTAAGCTATCTGATGGCTCTGCTTGAGGCACGCCAGGGCAAGAGCAAAAGCGCGGCAGAATACTATCTAAAAGCCTGCAGAGAGGATAGCCAATTTATACACAGGGGAAATCTCGATCCTGAAATATATGCACTTGTAAGGATGTATGACCTAAACCGATACTTTGAATGAAACAGATTAGAATATATTTGATACTAACAGCCGCACTACTCCCATTATTGTGGGCGTGCAACGACCCTATTCCTTGTGATGAGTATAAACTGCATAAAGTGACAATCTCCCTTGCTACCTCCATAGCACCCGGGACCCGTACCTCGCAACCCGCACCCTGTTTAACTACACACTCGGAACTCAGAACTCAAAACTACCCCGCAACCCGTAACACGCACCACGCAACACTCTTGGCTACACGTGCCCTGGGAGTCGAGGAAGAGACTCGGATCAATAGCGTTCAACTCTATATCTTCAATAACGAAGGGACTTTGACACAAAGGATAACCGGAATCAGGGACGAATATGAAGTGATCCTCCCTGACGGATGCTGTACATTTTACTGCTTCGTCAACGCTCCCGAACTGCCGGTGGCTCCTTCATCTTCAGAAGAATTGCTTAAGTGCGAAAGCTTCCTCTGGAACAACAGCAGGGGCTCATTTCAGATGACAGGCAGCGCAACTGCTGATATTGACTCTGATATGGAGCTGGAAATTGTTGTACAAAGGATGGTGGCTAAAGTAGAGTGCATAGTCAGGACAGAATTTGGTAATTCGCACTTAGCTGAAATGCCATTCACACTCCACCGAATATATTTGACCAACGTTACAGGTAAGAACAACTACGCACTCACTGCTATGCAGGGAGATGAGGGTCTTTGGTATAATAAAATGGAGTATCAGCAAAGTTCCTGCGACAACTTAATCTGTGGAAGTTTGATCGACAGACGCATGAATAACAAGGACTCACTTGCTATTGACGATAGTCTTTATCCTTATCCAAACTCTAACACAGATTGCTTTGACCTTACTACGTGGAGTGCGAGAAAGACAAGGTTAGTGATTGAAGCTACATTAGGAGAAAAATTATGGTACTACCCTGTAACGATGGAAGAGACGCTCTCCAACACCCACTATCTTTATGATATAACAATTACACGTGAAGGTGTTTCCCACCCCGAAGAACCTGTTACAGAACCCGGAACTCTTATAACTAAAATAAAAATAAACGAGTGGAATGAAGGCGGAGAAATAGATGACGACGTGTAATAGAAAACCGTTTTCAAGAAACCAACTATTCACAATTTACAAACTTATAACAACAATTTAAAACAAAAACAATGAAAAAAATCCTATCCATTCTGACAATTGCAGCGCTTTTTACAGCCTGCAACGCCATCGAGCCCGATAGAAGTGGCGAAGGCAGTCTCACAATTAACGTCAAAGGAGATATCCTGACAAAAGCCGTCACCGATTTACTCGGTAACGAGGCAACAGTAAACAACATTCAGATTTTTATTTTCGACGGCGAGATCTGCAAATACTATTTTGACAATGGTACGACCCTCTCAAAAACCATTGACAGAGTACAAACGGGAACGTACGAAGTATGGGCTGTAGCCAATTTGGGCGAAGCACTATCTGCATCAGTCACAAAAAGCGCCCTCAAGACAAAGGCCCTTACACTGGCACAGAATGCCTCCTCCAGTGGATTTGTGATGTCCGGAAAGAGCCAGGTTGAAGTGAAAGCATCAGGCACAGAATCAGTTGAAATCACTATTTCGCGACTGGTCGCACGTGCCAGGCTTGTAAAGGTGACCAACAGTCTTTCTGCCGGATACGGTACAGTCAAGATCAAATATGTAATGCTTGACAATGTTGTATCCAACCAGAATCTTGCCGGTACTGCAGAAATAAGCAACTGGAGCAACAAGATGGGGCGCAATTCAGGCACTAAGATTGACGGCACCACAAAATCCGAGGCGCCAGAATCACTCCTTGGTAATGCAACAGAAAGGAATATCGCCGTAGGAAACAGCGACACTCCAAATTTCCCTTTTTATGGCTACGCAAATGGGACTACCGAAGACTCTACCGACATTACAAACTGGTCTGCCAGAAAAACACGTCTCGTGGTTGTAGCTGAGATTCAAGGCAACACCTACTACTACCCTGTCACACTCCCTTCATTTGCACGCAATACTGCTTACGACATCTCCCTGAACATCAGAAACCTAGGCTCAAATGACCCTGAGACCAAACCTTCAACTGACGCTATTGACGCCACCATTACTGTCGCTCCATGGGAAGAAGGCGGTGAAATTATCGAAGAATTCTGACCATTTATAATCAAAATGAGACACCCTATCGTGTTTATGTATTAAGTTAATATTGTTCAAATGAGAAAGAGCTTAACCGGATTCCTGACACTCCTCCTTTGTGGCTGCACTATTCTAGAAGATAGGACACTATGTCCCTGTCGTTTGACAATGGACTACTCCAAAGTTCTTAAATATGATTTCGTCCACCGGATGGCAAATGGTGAATATGATGTGATACTTATAGGAGAAGACTTCAACTTCAACGAGACCATCCCTACACATTTAATTGAGACTATCCGAGAGAAAAGTGTTTCCAAAGGAAGTATCCGGATATCCGGTGTTCTTTCGAAAAAAGGAAAAGAGCCCCTGATTGTCACCGAAGGCAATCAGGCCGACTCCCTTTATGCATTCAGCACAACAATAGAAGCCACAGGCGAAAAGGCCTATGTACTTATGGAAGCACATAAACAATTCACAACCGTACATATCAAAGAAAGCAACGTAGAGAATGCAGAGAGTGGCCGACACAACAGACTCGAGAATGTGCAGATGAAAGTGAAAGGCAACTTTACAGGCATAGACCGCCAGACTCTGGAACCCCTCCCGGGAAAGTTCGAATGCATGGTACCCAAAGCCACTCCTGTCGGAGAATATTCAGTTCGCATACCCAGGCAGGGCGATGCATCCATCATGATGGAACTTATTCTTGATGGTGTCAATGAAGAGACGACTAATTCCCAAGGAAGGCTCACACTACCTCTGGGACGCTATATGGAAGAATCGGGTTATGATTTCGAGGCCGAAAGCCTTGCCGACATATACCTTGAACTCGATATTGTCACCCGCAAAGCTTTCATCCGGGTCGAAAACTGGAATTTCGAAAAAATCTTCGTTATATACTGACATATAGGAGAAGAGATTTTTTCCTAACTTTGCAGATATGGTGAAGAGAAACGCATTATCATTTGCAAAGGCAGGAGCGGTGGTTTTTCTACTTCTTGCAGGAGTTTTCTTTGCGTCAGCACAAGATCCCCATATCGAAAAATCCTACAATAAAAGCCGTTTTTCTCTAACTCTCACACATACTCCCCTGATCCCACACGAATTATATAGCGCCAATCTGGGGATTTCCCTCGGTCGCCATAGGGAATGGCAGATTTATGCCGGAATAGGTGGTGAAACGGCACCTATAGTCACATTTCCGATAAGCTTTTCATATGTCTTTTTCATGAATTCCAATCACCATCTGGAGCTCGGTCTGGGATTGATTTCACGGTTGGAGTTTGTCCGAGAGGAGCCGGGTAATAAACTTAAAACATTGTTCGGGCCTATAGGAGCGACTGTTCCTTTGCTCTATCGCTATGAGGCCCCTTATGGATTGATAATCAAAGCCGGAGCCCAACTTTTTTACAGCTGGCCGGTTTATCTTACTCCCGTTATTTCGGTAGGCTGGAGATTCTAAAGGCGAAAATGTGCTTTACGGAGCCTCTCCACTGCATCTTCCATAGAGGAATTGTTATCAATAACAGAGTCGGCTGTATCGAAATAGAGATTCCTGCGTTTATCATACAGATTGAAGAGTTGGCCCTGGTCAGATGCAAGGGGACGATCTGCTGAAGATACCAGCAGATTAGGATCTCTGTCCAAAAGATAGATACGTCCGTTACGCCTGAGACGGTGAATATTTTGCGGGTCAAGCACACAACCCCCACCGGTTGATATGACAATCTCTTGACGCAGCGACACCTCCTGCACAACACTTTTCTCAACTTCGCGGAAGCCATTTTCTCCTTTTTCAAGAAATATAGTTCTGATATCAGAACCGGTCCGTTCCTCTATCATCTTGTCGGTATCATAATGTTCCCTTCCTAGTCTCTCTGCAAGCATAGCTCCGATTGAACTTTTGCCACTGGAAGGCATTCCGGTTATCACAATATTCTCTTTTGCTCGCAGAAGTTCACGATGCAGGGAGGCTATTTTACCATAATCACAGACAGGGTCATTGACACTATCCTGAAAAAGTTCCTGTGCAAAGCAAGCTTGAACAAGGAGCATTGGAAGTCCACCTTCTGCCTTGAGTCCAAGCTTGCGTGCTTCTAGTACAAGGTTGGTACGCAATGGATTGTAGACACAGTCGAGCACTCCCTCCAAATTAGGAAATATGGAAAGATCGACTACTCTGCCCTCATCATCCGGAGTCATGCCCACGGGAGTTGCGTTGACTATGATATGTGTCTTCTTGCGCAACTTTGGATTTTCTTCCAGATCTGATAATGCTATCTGATCCTCCCCTTTCACTTTTCTGACAACGAATAAAACGGATTTTGCACCGGCAGCCAGTGCTACAGCACGGACAGTCTTTGCAGCACCACCCTTACCAAAAATGAGGATATTTTTGCCGGAAAAGCTTATATTGGAATACTTAGCAAGGGAATTGAACCCGGGATAATCGGTATTGTGACCATATAGAAGCCCATTGTTCCTCCGCACTATAGTATTGACTGAACCTATACTCATCACAACAGGAGACATAACATCCAGATAAGGTATCACCGCTTGCTTGTAGGGTATCGTGACATTAATGCCTTTGAAATTCGATTCACGGAAAAACAGATCAAGTTCATACCTGGGCACCTCACACAATTCATAAGGGCTGGATGAGATCTTCCTATGTATATCACCGGACAAACTATGCCCAAGCTTTTCTCCTATAAGTCCATATTCCAGTTCACTGTACTTCATAAAATTCTAACTAATTGAAATCAGGTCTGCAATCTCCTCAGGGGTCATCTTTCTAAACTCATATGTGCCGGGAGATTCAACATAAACAGTGGTAATTAGTCCATTATTACACTTCTTATCCTGAGAGATAAATGGTAGCAGTATATCGCCTGTAAAAGGTGATTTGACTGGTAAATGATATCTCTTCAGTATCTTTTCAAGCCTCTGACGCATCTCGTCAGAACAGAAATAGGTCATTCCTGCTGCAATAGATTCTCCATGAGTGAGCTTACCATTAGACACAACCTCGATAGCGTGGCCTATGGTATGTCCAAAATTAAGAACTTTGCGCAAGCCTTGTTCCAGAGGATCTTTAAGGACTACATCACATTTAATGTGCAATGCAGCAGCAACAATTTTATCCAACACCTCCATTAGAGGCTTATCTGACTCGAGCATTGCAAAGAGATCAGCATCAGAAGTAGCAGCCATCTTGATTACTTCTGCCAGTCCGCTATAAAAGTGCCTCGAATCAAGCGTTTTAAGAGTCTCCGTGTCTATAACGACTCCCTTGGGGTGGTGAAAGGTCCCGACCATATTCTTGATATTGCCGAAATTGAGGGCAGTCTTGCCCCCTATTGAAGCATCAACCTGAGCAAGCAGCGTAGTGGGCACGTTGTAAAAATCAATACCACGTTTGTAACAAGAAGCTGCAAAACCTGCGATATCACCGGTCATACCCCCTCCTACCGCTATCAGTGCACCGTAACGGTCAATCCCCTGTTGCATCAAAGCGGAAATAATCACCTCCAGGGTATTGAAGTTTTTACTCTCCTCCCCCTGGGGAATTATCAAAAGAGATGCATTGGAAAATTGCGCAATCACAGATTCGGCATATTGTATGGGTACACCGCTATCGGTTACCGCAAGCACATTGCGCTCTTTACCGACAAGAGTACCTACAGAAGCAATAGAGCCTCTTCCCTCAACAATTTCACAAATTGCATCCCTGTAACCGAATGTAAATACCTTCCCCATTTTAGAAAAAACCGTCACAAAGATATAAAAACTTTTTCACCTTAAAAATCGTATATTTGTAAAATATACAAAATGTTTATAACCGGACGCCATATAATATTGTAAAACAGGAGAAACATGGAAAATAAATTCCTCTATTGTGTAGCACGCCATTTTTACAAACAATACGGAAATGAGATGAATAAGCTCTGTTTTGTCTTTCCTAACAGGCGCTCATCGATCTTTTTCAAAAAGTATCTGACCAAATGTATTGAGGGCAAGGCGCTTTTAGCTCCAAGGATGATTACTATCAATGATTTATTTCTGGAGCTTTCCGAAGGCCAGTTGGTTGACAAGATTGAAGCTCTCTATATATTGTACCAGCAGTATACCAAACTCTTTTCTGATCAAGAGGGTAATGCCAAAAGCACATTTGACGAGTTTGTCTATTGGGGTGATGTTTTTCTCAATGATTTCGATGATATCGATAAATATCTGGTCAATGCAAAACAGTTTTTCTCCAATATTGGAGAACTCAAAAAACTGACTGCAGATGAAAACGATTATATGAGTGAGGCGCAGAAAGATGCCATCAAGGAGTTTTGTGGAAATTGGGAAAGTGGAACAAACGTGACAAAAGAAAATGAAAAAATAGATATCAAGGGGGAATTTTACACTATCTGGGATAAAATGTATGAACTCTACACCTCATTCTGCGAAGCTTTGGCGGAGAAAGGTTTGATGTATGAGGGAATGATGTATAGAGAAGTAGCAGAATCGCTGGAAGATAAGGACCAAAGATCGAAGAAAAACCGGAAGAAAGAAGATATTTTAAACAAATGTCGCAAATACGATAAAATAGTTTTTGTGGGTCTCAACGCTCTAAATGAGTGTGAAAAGTCTCTTTTCAGGCACTTGAATAAACCCGGAAGTGGTATTGAGGTGGATTTTATCTGGGATTATTATGGGGATATCCTCACAGACGAGTCCAATAAATCATCGCAGTTTATGCTACGATACAGAGGTAAGGAAAAAACACCTTACGGAAACGTCGTGGAATTTGCCCAAAAAGAATCAATAGAGCCCTACGGGACTCCTCTTAAGCCGACTCACGATGATGATTTCGGACCAGGAAAAATCAATATTATAAGTCTCCCCTCTGCTGTGGGTCAGACGAGATATGTAACGGAAATACTGGAAGATATTTACTGTGATAAAAATGGGACTCTTTTCCCCAACCCCGATCTGGAAGAGACAGCCATAGTACTACCGGATGAAACTCTGCTCCAACCGATGCTCAATTCCATTCCGGATTGTATTGATAAGGTCAATGTCACAATGGGTTATCCGTTGATCAACTCACACACTGCCACATTTATTGCCCAGCTGGAAGAGCTGCATAAAAAATCCCGCAAAAAAAAGAGTGGTGATATTTCATTTCACCATAAAAGCGTAATGGCACTTCTAAGCCATCCTTTCCTTACTGCTGTGCTCCCCGAGGAGGGGCTTGAAAGCATCAAAAATGAGATTATCGGCAGAAACCTCGTATATATACCCCTGGAACAACTCTCGGGCGATGATTTACTGGAGACCATATTCTATCCCTGCCGGGATTCGGAAGAGGCAGGCAATTGGCTTGAAAAGACACTCCACCTGATACAGGATCATCTGAATGGCATCGATAGAGAGGCTGCATACCACTATTTAAAGGCGGTAAGACGCCTCTCAGACCTCGGACTACCTACAATGGAGATTAGAACCTATTTTCGACTCCTGAGGCAGATCGTCTCACTGCTCTCGGTTCCCTACAAGGGCGAACCTCTGCAAGGCATCCAGATTATGGGACCTCTCGAGACCAGAGTGCTCGACTTCAAAAATGTGATAATCCTCTCCTGCAACGAAGGAATCTTCCCTTCGGGAAATGTGAGCAACTCCTTTATACCATACAACCTTCGCCTTGGCTTCGGACTCCCCACTTATGAGTATCAGGACTCCATCTCAGCATACCATTTCTACCGCAGCATCTGCAGGGCAGAAAACATTTGGCTTATATTCGACTCCCGCACTGAGGGAACTAAAGTCGGAGAGCCAAGCCGCTATATCCACCAGTTGAAATATGGATATAACATACCCGATGAAAGTGGAAAACGCAGATTAAATATTAATCAGAGCGCTGTTTCCTACAATATGAAGGACAAAGAGAGTTATAGCCGAGATATCAAAAAGAGTCAATCTATAATGGAAAAACTCCGGGATAAATATCTTCAAAAAGCCGACGGCAGTTTTAACGGAAGTTTTTCCGCCTCTACGCTCAATGATTATTTTAAATGCCAGAGGATGTTTTATCTAAAACATGTCGAGGGTATAAGTGAAGAGGATGAGGTGGTGGACGAAGTTGACGGTGCACAATTCGGCACTATCTTCCACTATGTTATGGAGAAACTCTATATGCCTGATCGCAGCAAAGGAGCATTGAGATGGGATACCGAACAGATCGGGTCCCTTAGAAAAGACAAAAAGCATATCGAAGAGTTGATACTTGAAGGATTTGCCAAAGCGAGGGAAAAACGGGGATACAATTATGAAAGTAAAAAAATCCTGTATGAATATGAGGATCTCTCCGGTCAGGAAAAAATAGTATTTTCTCTTATAACATCCTTTGTAGATAAGACTCTGGAAATTGACCGGGCATATGCCCCTTTCACATTCAAGGCCTCTGAAATGAGAGTTAACCACAGGTTAAAGATTGACAGTATAGGTACTATCAACATCAAAGGCTCTATCGACAGAGTTGATGAAAAGGATGGCCAAATCAGGATTATCGACTACAAGACCGGTAGTGTAAGTGACAAAATACTCAGTGATAGAGCTTCCGGTGAAGAGGTGCTGATTGACAACCTTTTCAAGGAACAGAAGGATGGATCCTGTGTAAAAAATTCCGTTTCTTTCCAGCTGATGCTCTATAAAATGCTGTATGTTCAACAATGTGGTTGCGATGGAGACAATATCACCCCCGCCGTCTTTTCACTCAGGGATCTCTACAAAGATAATCCCATAAGATCTCAGCAGGGACTGACTAAGGATATCATGAAACAATTTGAAGAGAAAGTCAGAGAAAAAATCACGGAAATATTCGATGATACAACAGATTTCAAGGCAGTCGCCTTTGACGACGGAGAGTTTGGCACCTGCCGCTACTGCAATTTCCGCAATATTTGCAAAATCCTGTAAAACCCACCGAAATGACCAACAAGAAACAGAATCCTGAGATAATTGTCGCTTCCGCAGGTGCGGGCAAAACCCATACTCTGACCGAGACATACATTAAAATGCTGGAAGAGAGTTATAACTCCGGCAATGCACGTCCTTTCAGGAATATTCTCGCGGTAACCTTTACAAACAAAGCCACAGACGAGATGAAAGAACGTATCCTGGAGAAGCTCTTTATTAAGGCAGCAGATGGTGACCATGAGTCGGAAACATTCCTAAAGGACATTCTCCACGACTATTCGGGATTCAATGTAAGCACCATCGACAGATTTTTCCAGGTAGTGATGAAGACATTTGCCAGGGAACTTGGTCAATATGGCTCCTACAATGTCGAGCTTGATACAAAAGAGGTGATTGCTCAGGCAGTGGATCGTATGATGGATACTCTTGGGGAGGAAAAGAACAAACCTTTATTGGATTGGCTTGTGGACTATTCACTGAGTGTCATCAATGAGGGTGGTTCATGGGATGTGCGCAGAGAGCTCTGCATTTTTTCGGAGTTGCTTTTTAAAGAGGATTTTCTCCTTCAGAGAGGTAAAGTTGAGTCTCTCTATCAGAACGATTCGGAAGGTGGAAGTGCTACGGATTCCAAAAAAGTAAATGATTTCCTCAAGATGTTGAATAGTTTTATTAAAAAATTTGAAGAGGATGCAAAGAGAGTGGCAGAGGAGATAATAAGCGACTATGACAGAGTAAATGACACTCTTCCGGTATTGAAGATTCCTCCTAGAAATGGATTTGTAAAAATCACCCAAGGTACATACCTCAATAATGCCGGAGAGCTTTATTGCGAAAAATATAACGATGCTTATCTATGGTGTAAATCCCCTAAACCGGGAAAAGAAACAACAATGGTTGAGCAGTACAAGGCCGATTATGCCCGTGAACTTAAGAATAAAGCCGATACGTTGAAAAAATATTTCTCCGACAATTATACTGCATACAACACAGCAATCATCATTCGCAAGAATATTTACCTTCTCGGACTCACAGCCGATATTTTCCGGGAAATTAATGATTATCTAAAGGAAAACAATCTTATCCTTCTTAGCAGGACTGCGGACATTCTCAATAGGATAATCGACGAGAGCGACACTCCGTTTATCTATGAAAGGATCGGCAACAGGATAGACCACATATTGCTGGATGAATTTCAGGACACATCGAAGCTGCAATGGAAGAATTTTGAGCCTTTGATCGACAATAATATCTCCCAGGACAATGGCAACCTCATTGTGGGAGATGTCAAACAAAGCATCTACAGATTCAGAGGTTCTGACTCCTCACTTCTGATAAATTTACCCGAAAGCAAGAATGTTGAACCAAGAGTAATAGAGGAAAACTGGCGCAGTGCTGAGACGATAGTTAAATTCAATAGCGATTTCTTTGAGTCCATAACAAAAGATGACCCTTACGCAAAAGAGATATATAGCGACTGTCGCCAGAAAATGCCCGATATCAAGATAAACAAATCCAATATCAACCGCTATAATGCCGGTGCGGTTAAAGTCAGATTGTTCGAAGTGGATAAAGAAGACAAAAAAGCCTGGGAACAAAATGCTCTGGATGCTCTTGCCGGGGAAGCCGAAGATAGCAGTGACTTTGGCGAAATAGGACGTCTACAAGAAGATGGTTATAAGTTGAAAGATATCACGATCCTTGTGCGTACAAACAATGAGGGCAAAATGGTGGTGGACAAACTGATTTCAAAAGGAATCAACGTAGTCACAGAAGATGTACTTATGCTTGGCTATTCCAGAGCCGTTCTCAAAATTATTACTCTTCTCAAACATATTGACAATCCGGATGACCAAATAAACCGGCTGATGCTCAGAAATCTTTTCACTGAAAATGGAAACGGTGAAATGAATATTCCTGAAATGCCCGATCTGGCAACTCTCTCGCTTTATGAAAGCTGTGAAGAAATCATCCGGACTGTTTTTGATCAGGTACCTGATTATGAAATAGAGTTTGTACAATCATTTCTGGATGAGGTAAATGCATTTATGACACGCAAGGGGTCTGATGTGCCCGCATTTTTGGAGTGGTGGGAGGAAACAGGTCAGAATGTTAAAATCAGTTCATCATCCGATCAGGATGCTGTCTGTGTGATGACAATCCATAAGGCTAAGGGACTAGGTTTTAAAGCAGTCATAATCCCATTTTTCAAAGAAAAGACCACAGTCAAAACCGGTCTATTTGCTCCCTATCTCTGGTGCATACCAAAAGATAAAAAGCTCAAAGAGATAGGCCTGGTTCCTGTAAGATACACGACCAAAGGATATACGGACTTCGACGAAGAGTTTGAGAAAGAGAAAAAAGAGACCCATATAGATACCCTGAACATCGCTTATGTGGCAATGACACGCGCCTATTTCGAGATGGTAATCTATTCACCTGATGAATCAAAAGATGATAGCATGGCGACAAAACTCAGCTCTTTTGTAAAGGAACGCGGGAAAGATGGAAAAATAGAGGAGTGCGAAAATGGTTATTTGTTTGAAGCACGGGCCAACGATGGCCAATGGCGCTATAGTGATGCCAAGAAAATAGCCAATGAACAACAACAAGGAGCAACCCCAAAACTTAAAGTGCTCGAAAATGGCATTGAGACAAAAACAGTCAAATCATTCCGTTCAATCCCTATTGGTGACAGACTCGAGCAGTCATTCCGCTCACGCGACTTTTTTGAATTTGAAAAGGATCCTTTAGAGAGTCCCCGTATCAAAGGCCTGGTACTCCACGATATTCTTTCAGAAATTAATACTTTAGATGACCTTGAGCCAGCCATTGATAGAGCAATCATTCAGGGAGACCTGAAGAAATCCGAGTGTAAGGATGCAAAGAATTTTCTTGCAAATAGGATAAAATCGATAACCAAAAGGCATTGGTTTGATGGTACTTACGAGGTGCTGAACGAGCAGGAGATCCTTATTAAAAATGAGGAAACACAACGCCCCGACAGGATTCTTATAGGAGAGAATGAAACAATTGTGATAGATTATAAATTCGGCAAACACGATGACACAAAATATCGCAAGCAGGTGGGCGATTATATGAAGCATCTCGGGCAAATCGGCCTTCCGGGTATTACCGGATATATCTGGTACTTCAAAGACAACGATATTGTACAGGTCAATTTAAATGAAGAAAAAACGCTGTTTTAGCAAATAATAAAACTATAGGTTATGATACTTTACTCTTATCATGTCGATGCTTTTACTGACGAGCTCTTCAAAGGTAATCCCGCCTGTGTAATACCGCTTGACAATTGGCTCAAAGATGATTTGATGCTGAAAATAGCTGCCGAAAATGGAGTAGCCGAAACAGCATTTTTCATAAAAAACAGTTGTACGGAGGGGTATTCCATACGCTGGTTTACCCCCGACATCGAGATGGATCTTTGCGGTCACGCCACTTTGGCAACAGCTTTTGTCATCTCCACGATCTTCGAGGATCCTACTGGTGAGATACTCTTTACCTCCGCAGGCGGAGAATTGAGGGTAGTTGTGGATAATGGCCTCTTTACGCTCGACTTCCCTTCACGACCCGCACTACCCGCAACACTCCCAAGAGAGACCTATGATTCTTTGAGCATCAAGCCACTGGAGGTCCTTAAGGAGCGCGACTACCTGCTCATATATGCATCACAACAGCAGATCGAAGAGATAGAGATCGACCGCAACCTATTTGATAGGGTCAATATGGATCCGGGTGGAGTGATCATCACCGCCCCCGCCTCAGAGCCCGAAGTTGACTTCGTATCCCGCTTCTTTACCCCGCAGAGCACCATTTTGGAGGATCCCGTGACCGGCTCGGCGCATTGTACTCTTATCCCCTACTGGAGTGCACGTCTCGGCAAACGGGTTATGACTGCCAAACAAATTTCGCCCCGCGGCGGAACCCTCTTTTGCGAAGATTGCGGCGACCGCGTCCTCATTTCCGGCACCGCATGTCTCTACTCCAAAGGCATGATACGTTTGTGAAAAGTCAGAGATACATCCCCATGATATGATCGGTCATCCAGAAATTGTGACCTATATCAAAGTCCTTGCTATAAAGGATTTGCATCCCTTGATGCAAATAGAATTGCACCGCTGGATTCTCCCTGTTGACATGTAGCATCATTCTGCACTTTTTGAAGCCCTTGCTGCGAATATGCTCGCAAACATGCTCGAACAATAGTTTGCCAAGCCCTGTTTTCTGATATTCCGGAAGAATATATAGGCGCATCAATTCAAATACCTTGGTGCCATCGGGATCATCCTCTTGAGGCGCAATTCCTGCATAACTTACCGCCTCCCCTTCAACTTCCACAATAAAATATTCCTGCCCCGAATCCAATCCTGCTGCAATATTTTTAGGAGAGTACATCCACCCCATCATATAGTCGATCTGCTCCTGAGAGAGCATCTTCCCATAGGTGTGGGGAAATATAATTTGCGCCAAATTGCGAATCAGAGCGATATCTTCTTTTGTCGCCTGGCGTATATTGATGTCAGCGGTCATACTACTCTACTTAAGAAAATCGATGAGTATTTCCTCCATAATCCGATAACCCTCAAGATTGGGGTGTACACCGTCCGGCCCGAGATTCTCCGGAAGTCCGTTACGCTCATCCTTCATCTGCGAATGGTAATCCACATAGGGAATACCGGCACTCTCAGCATAAGCGCGGATCATCTCATTCAACTCCACTATTTCCTCTGCAGGTGTCAACTCCTGACGCCAACTATAGAGATAAGCCGGCAGTACAGAGCAAAGTATGGGTAGGATGCGATTGGCCCTGGCAATCTGACACATCGAGATTATATTGTCGAGGATATGTTCAAGAGAGATCGGCCCTGCGTTCATCGCAATATCATTTGTCCCCGCCAGGATTACCACATATTTCGGCTTAAGAAAGACCACATCCTTCTGGAACCGCAACAGCATATCGCCTGTTGTCTCTCCACTGATACCGCGACCAATAAGATTATTAATGGTGAAAAAATCAGGGCTCATTATAGGCCAGGCATCGGTAATAGAATCTCCGAATAATACAGCTAAAGGTCTCACTTTCACTTCTTTATTAGCCTCCTCATAACGCCGGGGAGGAATTACTTTCTGATATCTTTCCTGCGCAGCAGTACCCACCGCCATTACAAGCACCACCGCCATTAAAATTATTTTTTTCATATTGCAAAAATAGGAAAAAGAGAATAAGCAGACAAAGGAAAATAGTAATAAAATAAGGACCTCCGATGACGAAGGCCCTTGTGCGAGCGTGGCGACGGCGTAAGCCGAAGGGCCACCAAAAAGTCGCAGGTGGGGGGGTCCCCAGTACAAAGATAATACTTTTTATAATACTAACGTTGTGAATTACATATATTTATATATCTTTGAATTGTAGAAAAAAAAGCTGCAAACCATAACCACAAGAATAAAGCAGTCAAACAATCTAACAACCACACAAAATGAAACCAAGACAACTAACTTTAGTTCTCGTCCTGCTATTGGCGGTCGGGAACATCAGTGAAGTCAGTGCCCAGAGCTGGATGAAGCAATTGGGCAAAAAAGCGGAAGAGGCGGCGAAACAAAAGGTCGAAGAAAAGGTCCAGGAAAAAACGAAAAAAGCCGTGGATAAAGCCTTCGACGAAGCTGAAGAACTTGCGAAACAGAAAAAGCAAAAAAAACCTGATGTTTCCATCGTTGAACCGGCTGATACGGGTACTCCTGCTGACAACACCTCCGACTGGGACAATAACGAACCCTATTATGCCCTAAAAAAAGGAGCAGTAATTACCTACACCATGTACAATGGCAAAGGCAAAGTACAGGGATACAACAAATCAGAGGTCATAGAACTTAACCGAACAAAGACTAGCGTGAAAGCCACTGTATCAGGCAAAATAACCGATGCAAAAGGACGGGTTCAAAATGGCGGTACCTTTACGATGCGTGCACAAAGCGGCAATTTCTACGTGAATATGCTTGACGTTATACCGCCAAAAGGATTGGAAGGAGCCGACTTCGATGCCAGCATGACCGGAAACGATATGGTGATCCCCACAAAACTCAAACCAGGACAATCCCTTCCTGACGCCAAGGCCACGTTGAAAATGAAAATGGAGACCGGAACGGATGTAATGGATATGCCACCACTAGAGTTCCAGATATTTAATCGAAAAGCAGTTCGTGCAGAAATAGTAGATACTCCCGTTGGGCAGTTCGTATGTTTTAAGCTTATACAAACCGTATCAGCTGACTATCCTATAGTCGGCACACAACAAGGCACCACCATCACCTGGATAGGAAAAGGTCTCGGAGTAGTAAAAACTGAACATTACGACGCAAAAGGAAAACTGACAAGCAGAATGCTATTGACGGGGATTGAGTAGCCTTCGTTTTATGAATAACTTGAGAAAACGCACTCCATTGTGGAAGTGGATTTTACTGATTGTATTTGGGTCTGCGTTCTTTTTTGTGCTGTCACAGGTTGCTCCTGTTGCATGCACTTTCAGCAATAAACCATGGATTAAGGCTGCTCTTCTACTTCTTGTTGGGCTCATAGTTTTGGTACTTTATACACTCCACATAAAAAAAATTGAGAAGAGAAAAGTATCGGAATTAAAGATAAACAGGGCATTACCTGATTTGCTGACAGGATTTGCCATAGGCACCCTATTCATTGCTACGGTAGTCGGCGTGCTTGCTATAATAGGTATTTATAGGGTAGAGTCCATACAAGTCAATTGGGTTGCACTACTTCTTAATTTTGCCTTTTTATGGATTCCAATCGGCATTCATTGGGCATGGAATTTTATGTTAGGTCCCATCTTTGGCAGTAGTGTTTCCGGCAACCCCAAGGAATACAATTTAATCATCCCTGAGATTAGTGGACCTTATATCTTAACAGGTGGCAGTAATGGCCTTGAAGGCTCAATAGTCACCTGTTGTATCGGTATTTTGTTTGGAATATTTTTGTTATACTACGGAAAAAGGGGGAAAAGAGGTTAAACTCCATTGGGGTGTTCATCCCACCATTTGATATATCCTACTAGCCAACGAATGGAGAAATAAGCAACGATTATAGCAAATGTCGTCAGAAACGGCCCTGCTGCAACAATGAGGTCAACTAGACTGGATAGAATATCACGCATAACATTACAAATATATATTTTTTTCTCCAAAAGAACAATATTGATTTATTAACTGATTAGATCTTTGTATCTTTGATCTATCGCAAACAGCCATGAAGTGAATAAAAATTTTACAAGAGTAAAACACGAAGTCAAAACTCTTATCGAGAAAGAATATGAATAAACAGCACCCATGGCTAAGGCTTATTGCGAAAATATGGATGATAACGATTATTAAACATTAAAAAATGACACAAAATACCAGAACTGTAATTACGGTAATACTTATAGTCATACTTGCTGTTTCGCTTGTGATAAGATTTCTGAAACTATGGTACGCTGACCGGTTCAAAGAATCAGAAATTGAAGAAGAATATGAAACATTAGGCGCAGAGAGCGAAACTAAGTTTACGAAAATATATAAGAACATAATGGAGCTTGCAAAAATTTGCGAACAAATTTCCATTCGACAAGAAGAACTTATGAGCATCCAGAAGAAAAATGAGAAGAAAACCAAAGAACTGGAAAATAAAATTAAAAAACTTGAAAATAAATGGGACACAAAGTAATCATAGTTGTGAATTGACTACACTTTTGTATCTTTGATATATCGCAAACCTTATATTTAATATATTATGAAAAGGATTATTTTCGTCATAGCCCTAGTTATAATAAGCTTCAATGCTAATGCCCAAAGTAAAATTGTTTACACAAAGGATGGCTCTACACTTCGAGTGAGGTTTCAAACACAAACTGATTCTATTACATTGCATACTATCGAAAAAGACTTTATTGAAATGTTCAATATTGCGAACAAACTTAATTGCAAAGCTATTATGCTTTATGAAAACAACGGGCTTCCATATATGACAATATATGGAAAAAGAGAAATTAAATTAGTCAATAAGTGGCTGGAAATTTTGAAAGCACAAATTAATGAAATGTCAAAGACTGAATATATCAAAGGAGATGCTGTAAAATCATGGAAGGTTCGAAAAAGTGGGCCTAAATACGTATCAGAAACTTATCTTAACGGCAAATTACAAAATAGATTTGAATCAGATTGGGATATGGGCTACTTTAAACCTACAACTTCAACATACACTTCGGGATCACAAACTTATGTAACAAAAACATTTTTTCAACCTGAACAGTATGAGACTAAATATCAATATGGTCCTGGAAAAACTGTAATTAATTCAGGAGTAAAGGCAATTGTTAATAGAGTGTATTTAAAAACTCAATAAATTTATTTACTATATATAGTAAACGAATAATATTAAAAAACAGGAAGCCTTACAAAGAAGATGAAGAACGGATTCTTGCCAAATGGAACGCATTACCTGAAAATTAACAATATTTTAGAGATAAGTATGGTAAGAATTTTTTAGAGCGTGTTTTAGATAATTTAACAGTAGGGGAAACCTTTACACCCCAGAAGTTGTTAGTTGATAATATTGTCAAGGATATGCTCCAAAGAGATAGGCCCAGCGTTCATCACAATGTCATTTGTTCCCGCAAGAATAACCACATATTTAGGCCTCAGGGAGACCACATCTTTCTGGAATCTAATCAGCATATCTCCGGTAGTTTCTCCGCTGATACCGCGACCAATCAGATTGTTAAGCTTAAAAAAATCTGGACTCATTATAGGCCAGGCATCGGTAATAGAATCTCCGAATAATACAGCTAAAGGTCGCACTTTCACTTCTTTATTAGCCTCCTCATAACGCCGGGGAGGAATTACTTTATGATATCTCTCCTGCGCAGCAGTACCCACCGCCATTAGCAGCACCACCGCCATTAAAACAACTCTTTTCATATTGCAACAATAGGAAAAAAGAGGAGAAAATGACACAAGATAGACGAGAAATGGAATTTTGAGGAAAGGATACAGAATACAACTGGAAGACTTCAATAAAGAAATCTTCCTGAGGCGGGGTCTTAACCTTTCGGATAGGACCAATGCAAAGATATATATTTCATGTCGCTCTATCTATCTATCTATCTATCTATCTATGTAAAATTATACAATAATATTGTCAATATTTATTTAATTATATTATATTTATAGTATATTTGTAGTCAAGTAATAATATGAAATATGGTTTAATATTACTCATTTGAAAACAACAAATAATCTATATGGAACGGTCTCGAAGTGAAGTTGACATCAACTCAAGAACAATAAATCCTGAGTGCTGTGAAAATATGACGGTAAAAGGCAGAGACGAAATAGTCTATACTGTATTTTATAGGGACGGAGAAGAAGCTAATGACAGTTATCTATCACATCAAGAGGCTATGAATTTAGCGATGGAACTAGAAGAGAATGATAATGATGTCGTTATTGCAAAATTAGTGAACAATGAGTGGATAACCGTATATGAAACTTGATTGCTTGAAGTGTACATAACAGCCAAAACCTTATAAAAAGAAATAAATCTTTTATAAGTCGGTTAAATCAACATTGCCACTTGCGATTTCCCACAGATAAAAGCTAGCTATCGTGCAATACGGACTGAACTTCTTTCTGTACTTTTCGAAGCGATTTTCAGATACTTCAATATGGTGATACAACATTTTTAACCCCCTAATTATGCTTACATCTTTGAAACTGAAAACATTTGGTCGCTCTAAGGAAAAAATAAGAAGCATTTCAGCGGTCCATATGCCGATTCCTTTGAACACTGTAAGTTCTTTAATAACGTCTTCGTCATTCATCGTTCTTAACTTATCAAGGTCTAACTCGCCAGATATGATTGCTTCCGCTACGCCTTTGAGATACCTAGCTTTCTTTAATGAGAGACCACATATTTGAAGATTCTCAATTGGCACATCATTGATAGAAGATGGTGTAATTGGTCCACATTTTTCTATTACCCTTTTCCATATCGACCTATGGGCTTTCATTGACAATTGTTGGCCAACTATAGAAAAAACAAGGGAAGCGAACAAATCGGGATTTACACGTCTTTTCAAAGGTCCAACCTTGCTAATTATAGCAGCCATCTTATCGTCCCGGTTTTTAAGCCATGACATTTCTTTTTCGCCGTATTGAAAAAATGATTCCATAGAAAACAAGTTTTCTATTTCCAGTAGTCAATAAGGTTCTCTATAGCTTTAGTAAAAAGTTTTGGCGCCTTTAGTCCCAATACAAGCTTGCCTCTTTCATTAAGCAAAAATCCGACTTCAACCTGAATAAGTCTCTCAGCAAAGCCACCATAAAGCACCACTGTTCTTACAATCTTAAACTTAGGATAATATTTCTTGAGGTACATGTCATCGAATGCATCAAAGTTATTAAGTTCCTTGATACCCCTAATCATATTGTCATACCGCTTACCCTCAATTGTTACAGCCTCTCTTTCATCAATATCAATTAACACTAGATCTGGTATAAAAACTATCTGGCCTTTATCACCTGCTTTGTATGCTTCTCTATTAACATATTTGGCTAATGGGATATGCTCTCCAACTGATGTTTGAAAATATCCTTTCTCACACCCAGCGTGATTCTCAAAGATTGAATACCCTGTTGTGAAATTCTCAACTGCAATATGTATAAAAATTGTACCTAATTTTTCTCCTGACATATCGTACCGCCAGTAATCTCTAGGAAAAGTAGCAACTGGCATCGTGAGGCCATCCAATTCAATGTTTATTTTATTTGCTATCTGGATAAATTTATTTTTTTTACCAATATGAGACTGCTTTAAACCGTGCTGAGTAATAATAATACGACCTTTCCAACCAAGTTTTCTTAGAACAGCAGAGATTATGCTTAAAGCCCCAATATTTGGATCATGGGAAAGGCTACCGCTTTTGACAAGTCTACCAGAAACTGTTATTTTATCTGGATACCTCGTAATCAAAATAGGGATATTACCAGCAGGTGGACGACGCATTTTTCTCTTCGCATCTATAACTTCCTGAATATTGTTGAATGGTCGAAATATATTGCAATCCAATTCCTTTCCAAGTATCTGGACACCCATCGTTAACAATAGTCTTGTACCGAAGATATACGTTTCTGTAGGTTCTTCCTTTTGGTCAACTTGAAGGGCATAAAGCATTATCTTCTTACAATTTGGATAATAGTTTTGAATGAAAACGAATTTTGAGCATCGTTGATAAACTCCTGTGTTCCGACTCTCACTATCGTCAGTTTTTGTCTCCTCTATAGCATATAGGGGCTCATCTTCAACCTGTGGCAGAGTATCTTGGTAATAAATCAGAAAGTCGGTAAAACTGGAATTCCCAGAAACTGTCTTGATGAAAACATTCTTGACTCTTTCACAGGTGAAACCAACTACTTTGTAGGTGAAATCGAAACACTTCCTCTCATTCAGTATCGGAATAATGCATAGCTTGGTTCCAAAGAACCCACAACCCATATCCTTAGCAAAGAATGAGAAAATCATTTGAAGCACATTAGTCTTTGGCCGTTCTTCGGTCAATATCCATAGATTTGATGCAGCCATTATTGTGTATGGTTTAATATATATAATTCCTCAAAAACTGTTTTCTTTGTCTTAGAGAGCCCCTTATTGTTGCTTTTAAATCTTGCGTACTCAAACTGCTCTAACTTCACTTCTCCGAACTTTGATAATGTGTCAATAATATCATCAGTCTTCATAATTCCTTCTGAATTATAGCTCATTACCAAAAACTTATACTTTGCAGTATTGGCAATAATATCAAGTTGTTCAATTGCTTTTGTTGCATTGCAAAAATCTGACTTATTGTTCTCGTAAGCACGCATTCCTGTCACACCTTTTATCTGAGGATTGTCGTACCGAGCAATTGTTTCAACAAGATGATAATTAGGCAAATACTGTCGTTCATTATAAGGAGGGTCCAAATATAATATGTCAACATCGATAATATCAAGTAATGTGCAACTATCTGCACAATATACGTTATTATCCTTATTATTAGAAATAATTTCAATACGTCTCATTTGAATAGGCTTCACCGCCCTTGGATCCCATTTTTTATGAAAGGCTGCGTAAACGCCAGCTACATTGGCATAAAAAGAGACTGTTTCAATTAAGCATGCAAGCAGTATGAAATATTCAGATTCTGTTAATAGATTCTTCTCCCACCATTCTTCTATCCTCTGACGTATAGCATCTATTTTAGATCCATTCTCGCTACTGAAGTACATGCGAGGCTGTTCTAGATTACTTGTTCCACCAGGCGTGTAATTATTATAAATAAACCCATGAACCGGGTCCAAGTTGTCAAGATAAGATAGGACGTGATCAAATGGATCAGAGAACAGACGAGAGGTATTTATTGGCGGCAAACTATCAATTAAACGATCAAATCGAGGTTCCTCATTATTTTCTATATAAGCCTTTTGTAAGCAGTATGACATATACATCATATCTGAAGAAGATATTTTATATCCTTTTCGCTTATAATACTTTCCAACATTAGTGGTACCTGCAAAGAAATCAAAGAAAGACTCACCTACAACGGCATTTGCTGTAAGTATTGCATCAATCTTTTCAATAATGTTTTCTTTATTACCTATATATCTCATTAATTCTAATAATTGGTTATAAGAACTTCATCACTTGCGTTTTTATTTCTATTTATGGTTTGATACGAAGAAGCAGAGTAATTCTTCTTCAGGTGATATGTGTTATAACCTCGAACATTAACCCATTCAATCAGTATGTCATTTGTCTTACCCTTGTGGCACAAGACATTGGAAAGCGCAAATCTCAAATTCCTTTCATTAAGGTTATCAAGTAGGTTAAGAAGATCATACTCATCATTGTCTCCCCAACCTTTAAAACCACGTTTGCCATCATTATATGAGCCCGTTGTAATTAGATATGGCGGATCACAATATACAAAGTCATCAGTATTCAGTCCTGACAGATCAACATCACGAAAATCATTACTAGTAAAAGTTATATCAATTTCATGAAGCCGGTCGATGAATTGGTCTAAATTCATTTTCATCACATCGTTATATGTACTATTTTCTTTGCCAAAAGGAGTATTGTATATGTGCTTTGAATTAAATCTTATTTGATAATTAAAGGAGTGTGCTATTAAAACGAACAAATCCAATGGACGGTGCGAAGTATTATACTCGTTTCTCAAAAGTTTAAATCCATCTTCGTTTTTTGGGGTCAATCCATATTCATAAATTCTGGAATTAATATACGATATAGACTCTTCTTTAGTATTATTTTTAAAGAGTTTAAATATATCAATCAAATAATTAATAATATCATTACATATGACCTTTCGTGAGATTACGTTAATACCCACATTACACCCACCTGCAAATAAATCTACGAATGTATTTATATCTTTTGGAAAGTAAGGTATAATTTGAGGAAGGAGCTTAAACTTGCCCCCCATATAGTTTAAAGGAGATTTGACTAACTCCCTGTGATTCCATTCAAACAATTTCAAGGTCATATTATCAAATAAACTGTTTGTAGTTCGGCCAGACGTACTACTGAACATTGAAAAGATACACTTTTTTCGCTGAATTTCGTCAATCGAACGAACAAACTTAACAAAAAAATTGGACCATACCTCAAAAACAACATTAGGAAAATAGTGCTTGGTTCGCATAATCTCAAAATTAGTATTATTTATCATAATATTTCAGACCAATTATGCTTGATAACCACGCCAGAGTACACAATTAGCTCCCTTTTTTCAAGTCTTCATTGGCATTAGTCAGCTACAATTAAATTTATCAGTAAAAGCGATTCATCTTTTAACTGCCGTAAAGGTATGACGGTCCTTGTCCAACTAATAACTCCCTATTGAACCTCGTACCAACGACTTCCTCCCAACTCCCCACTCAAAACTAAAAATAACTATCTTTGCCGCTTATTATGGGATACACCGGAGAACTCATATCATTGGCGGTGGCTATTAGCTGGACGGCGACTGCACTTTTTGCCGAGATCGGCACAAAGCGTATAGGGTCGTTACAGCTTAATATCATAAGAATGGTTTTGTCACTGCTAATGCTCGGTGCAACACTTTGGATAGTGACCGGAGCACCCTGGCCGAGCTTTGCGGATGGCCAAACCTGGCTTTGGCTGCTTCTTTCTGGACTCGTAGGCTATGTGTTTGGCGACTGGTGCCTATTTAATTCCTATCTGATAATCGGAGCGCGTCTCGGACAGCTCTTTATGACTCTGGCTCCTCCGGTGGCGGCTATCACGAGCTGGGCGTTACTCGGAGAGACCATTTCCTGGAAAGGTCTGCTGGGTATGATTGTAACTCTCTCTGGCATCGCTATGTCTATCCTCAGTAAGGGTCAGAGGCACAAAATGGCTTTTAAACTTCCTATAAAAGGAGTTTTGCTGGGAATAGGCGCAGGAGTTGGTCAAGGAGTGGGGCTGGTACTGAGTAAGGTAGGTATGGGCCACTATCATGCTGCAATCCCTGAGAATGCCACTACAGTGAGCACAATGATTCCCTTCGCCTCGACCTTTATAAGAGCTGTTATGGGTGCCATTGGATTTATATTAATCCTTCTGATTAGGAAGGAAGGTCCAAAGCTTGTCCATGCCCTAAATGATCGCCGTGGAATGCTTTATGCCACCCTTGTAACCATTACCGGACCCTTTATCGGTGTGTCTCTCTCGCTGATGGCAGTGCAATACACCAACGCCGGAATAGCTTCTACCATTATGGCGCTGACACCGGTTCTCATTATTCTACCATCTTACCTGATTTTTAAGCAAAAAGTGAAAGTTATAGAGGTTGTTGGCGCCATCATCAGTATCGCGGGAGTGTCGCTGTTTTTTCTTTAGAGGATAAATAGTATCTGTCTAAAATGGCGGGCCAACTTAGTTCATCCGTGAAAAATAAAGATAGTTTCAAAAGTATTCTTTTTAAAGAATACTAAATCGCACCTTCAACACCACTGAAGCGCCGCGAAGAGGGCTCATAGTTGATATATCAATGAGGTTGTTACTGCTGATATAGTTAAATGTTTTGTGGTTGAATAGATTACGAGCTTCGAGGCGGAATTCCATGCGTTTATGGAGCCAGCCAAAGGATAGGTCTGCAAAGACCAAATGGCGGTGACTGCCTGAGACGGCGTCGTTGAAGTAATGTTCAACGGAGCCGTCCAGACGGAAGCCGCGGCCAAGCACGAACTGGCCGGAAAGACTCTGTTGCAAATAGGTGTAGCGTGAAATATCCTCTCCTCCGGACATTCGGCTCGTTACTAGTGAACCACTCCCCCGATAAAATATCTGTGCCTTATCGGAAAGTCGAGTCGTAGCGGTAAGCCTTCCTTGCCATAAGCCACGGAGCGAGGGTATAAGTTGCTCTTGCCGTAGGATCTGGGCTTGTTGCCATGTACGGTTCAGCGCAATGCCCAGAGTCGTGGCCAGTACGCTTATACGTTGACTGTATGACAGTTCAAAACCGTAGCGATCGGAATGGTGTGCAATTGGCAGACTCTCTTGTCGTACCAATATACCCTCGATGACTGAGCCCATCAACAAGTCCTGTTCATTACGCGACCAAGTGCCACGCAATAATGTAATCATCCCAATCCATGGATTCTTGTATTCAAGACCGACGGTAGCAGTCTTACCTGAACTATGCAGGAGTTGTCCGCTGCGACGACCGATGCTGCGATAATTCGTCATCAGATAGCCCATATAGAGACTATTTACACCTCCCACACCGGAGGTGAGACGTGCATCAAGGTTGTAGCGCAGACCTCCAGCGATATCTCCCGAAAGAGAGAGTCTCGGTAGAAAATGGAAACGATGTTCATCCTCATCTGCATAGCTAGTGAATCGGACGTCGAGAGGCAAATCGAGGGAAATTTTAATCCGTTCACCGGAGTTATACTCGAAGCGGGGTGCCAGAATTACATCGAAACGACGGAGCGATACGTCATTGGTCATCGAATCTACAGCAGGAAAAGTATAGAATTCACTATCAGCGAGTAAAAAGGTTGACTCCATGTTTTCGATCCGAGCATTGAAATAGGCCCGTACCATCATCTGCCAATAACCTATGTTTTGTGACCAGCGAAGATTATTTTGGCTATCGAGCCGCCGCGTGTAAAGTTGTTGTACGGCATTAGGAGCAAATTCAGTGGCCAGGTCATTGAAAGGCAGCGGCGAGACTTTAAGCGTGGCGCTCCCCTCCGTATAGGAAGTATTGGAATTGACGGAATAAATCCGTTCGTTCTTTCGAATCATATCAGAGAAACGATTCTCAATAGAAAAGGCCGGACGATATAGATTTTGATTGATGCTCCCTACCGTGCCGTTGGCGTCGTACAGCCGTCCCGTAATGTTCAGCCGCTCGTCTAGATAGTGAGTTGCACTATTATTCACGAGTCGTATCGAAACTTCAGCTTGATCTGTACGAATTTGTGAGGAGATGAGTTCCTCAACATCCACCGGTTGCTCCTGCAGGAAATAATAACGGGTCAGCGAACTACCTTCAGCAGTCTGACGATCGTGGATATATGATGCCCGCGCAGAAAGATCAATGGTAGGACGAAGGCGTGTTAGTACATTGGTCGAGACCGCATGGACATTATTCATAAGATAGCGCGAACGATCAACCGGCGGCTCTGAGGGTATGCGCAAGTTCAACAGTGACGCAGCACCTTCAATTAGTGGTATTTCAAACGAAATCAGTTCAGAGATCACCACATCGTCTCCCTCGTTGTTGGTTTTGTAAGTGAGCATTGTCTGAACTTTTCTGGTAAAATACATAGCCACTGCCTCTGCATTCCACATCCAAGGCTTGTATCCTCCTCCCAGTTGAAGGGTTGTCGTCCAGGCTCCGCGAGCTGACTCTTTCAGCTTCAGATTAAGTGCCGCCTGGTCGGGACGTTCCAGTGATTCGAGTGCCCGTATAGGCTGGTGACGCTCATATACCTCTACCGAGGCTATATCCGATGCTTTAATATTGTTTGTTGCTACACCATAGTTACGGCCAAGCATATCCATCCCCTCTATATAGAAACGGATAATTTCCTTGCCATTGTAAGAGACCTTGCCACTCTTTTCCACGTAGATGCCCGGCATCTTCTTTAGCACATCGGCAATTGCCCGATCGGTGCTATCGAGGTATTGTGCCACAGTATAAATAAGCGTATCTCCTCGCTGTCGCATCGGAGGTTCTTTAATACGCGCCTCCGCTATGGATAATGGTGCAGACTCAACTACAAGCTGCAACTGCTGCGTTCTTGCTGCAATCCGCCGTTCCAGGGGCTTAATGTCAAGCGCGTGGCAGCGTATCAGCAGTGAGTCAGCATTGCCACGATACGTTAGTGAGAACGCACCTTCCGAGTCTGAGTTCTGGAAGCCCAACATAGATTTCCCGTCGACGGACATCATCATTACGCCTATGCCGGCTGCAGGTCCCCCACCTTCCTCAGCATACCTTACTGTACCTGAGATTACGCTCTGGGCAGAGGCTGTTGCCAAGTAAAACAAGGCAACAAGTATCAGAAACAGGCGAATCTTTAGCATGGTGATTTATATTATCGCATCCAATCCAATTCTTTACGCCCAGGGGAGCGTCCATGTCCTATCATCCAAGAGTTTCCGCTCTGACGCGCATCTTCTATCATTAACTCCCGGTGCCGTACAAGGGCCTCAAATACCTCAAAACGGCTCTTCTTTTCGTATGACTTAAACAAATTATACAACATAATATCCCCACCCGGATTGGGAGTGAATGAGACTAACGAATAGCTGTATTGACCTTGATCTTCATAAGCCTCGCAGATCAAGCCAGGCAACCCCCATAGTTTCCAAGGTCCTTGTGAAACAGGAACTTCAAGTGTGTACCAAGCTAGCCATTTTCTGCCACGAAAATTCGCCTCAGCCAAATAGCACTCAAACCCTAGTACAGTCTTAACGGAATCTCGGAACTCCCATTGAAGAGTTTCTCGTTCCTCCGTATATTCAACCCCTTTATTGTTAACTTTTGTCCTCACTGTTATCTGACCCTGTTCAGGATAATCTAAATAATAATAGTCACTATCATTACAGAGCAGATCTCGACTACGACCTTCTCTCGCGTATTGACCCATAAGGTTTATCCATTTAGTGGTTCCATTAGGTGTCCGCTTTAAGGAATCGCTAAACAGAACGTCCTTACTGTAAAAACAGGAAACATTTCGCCCTATGCGTAATATCATTGTATCAGCCTCTATTTGACCGGTCAGTGTATCCTTCATCGATCTATCAAGATAACGACACTCTATAATAGCAGGCTCGAGAATAACATTTTTTTGAGCAAATACTCCAATCTGAACCGATAAGAGTAAACAGGCAAAAGCCATTTTATTAAATACATTGATCATAATATTATTCCAAATAATAAGTTTCTTATGCCATATACTTCAACTATTTCATCACCAGAAACTTGTTTTGTAAGCAAAGATAAGTAAAATTATTACCTTATCAGCAACCTAAACGATTGAGATTGTAACAGTTCTTGGAGCACTACTATCATCCTCCTACCCTAACACGCTATAACCCCTAACTCGCACTACTTAACTCGCAACACGTACCACGAAAAAACGCAGAACCCCACGCCTTTCAGCGTAAAGTTCTGCGTCAATTTTTTCACCTAAAACAACTTTGTGGAGATGGGCGGAGTCGAACCGCCGTCCAAACATAGCGCCAGAGGGTTTTCTACATGCTTATCCTGCTGTTGATTGTCGGGAGGAGACTGCTTGCAGGCCTGCCACCGCCTCCTTATCCTCGGTTTCTTAACGCGATGTAGAGGAGTAGTCGCGTGCAGCGAACTTGGATGATACCCCGTTTACCGAACATAGTCCGCTTAAAGTCCGGCGGGATACTCGTCGATACCGGCCTGGCCGGCTCGATTAAGGAATCTGACTTAGTCTAGATTACGCAGCGAGTGCATAGTTGTTATTGCCAGTTAATGGCTTGAGATCTGAGATTAACGAGCCAGGTCACGAAGCTCGGCATGCTTGCCATCCGTCATCATATGCTGTCAAAACCAGACATCCCCATATGTGACATCAGCAGATATCAAAGAACTATCTATATATTAGATGCAAAAAAAAGCAAAAGGTTGCATCTACTCTTCCTCTTTTTCCTCTTTATACTTAAATCTACGTATTTTCCTGGTTGCCGTCTTATCAAAGGGTTCTTTCATTACCTCAACATCGTTGATTTTGGAGGTCTTGCTTACTTTTTTGTTGACAATATTCATTATTGCTGCTTTTCTGGCTTCGAGTTTCTCGTAAAATTCAGCCTCACCTTCACTATCCCAGTCGATGATGTTTTCATTGAACTGTACAAGTGCCACCAATTTACCTTTACGCTGAATGATTATGCATTCATTCACACCTTCAATATCGTTGATTACGCTCTCGATTTCTTCCGGATAGATATTTTCGCCCGAAGGGCCGACAATCATATTACCAAGTCGCCCTCTGATATAGTAGCGACCTTTCTTATCCATTGAAGCCACATCTTTGGTCTTCAACCAACCATCCTCAGTAAAGGCCTCCTTAGTACGTTTGGGATCCTTGTAATAGCCGAGCATCACATTGTCCCCCCTGGCCACAATTTCCCCCTCCCCTGTCTCAGGATTGACATTATCCAGACGCATTTCCACCCCATGGACCGGATATCCTATGGAGCCCGGGTATCTTTGTTTACCAACGGCATGGGTGAGCAAAGGAGAAGCCTCGGTGAGTCCGTAGCCGATAGCATAGGGAAAGTGCGCCTTCCAAAGGAACTCCTCAACTGTTGTATCGAGTTTGGCACCGCCTACACCAAAAAAATTGAGCCTGCCGCCGAAACTCTTTTTGAGTTTCCACCCTATAATACGGCACATCAGTTTATTGTGACGCTTATTCAACCAGGATAGGGTCTTACTCTTTCGAATTGTGGGCAAAACGCTATTACGATAAATCTTCTCAATGATCAGCGGTACAGTAAGAAGAGCCGTTGGACGAATTTTCTTCATAGCAGCCACCAGGAGCGCAGGTACCGGCGGGGTAGAGAGATAATAGACGGTTGCGCCGCAATAAATAGGATATAGTACTCCAAGAGTGAGTTCGTAGGTATGGGCCATCGGTAAGATAGAAATACAACTATCCCTCTCATTACACCTGTGAGAATGATAACAGGAGATTACATTTGATGTAAAATTGCGGTGGCTCAGGACCACACCCTTTGCGCTGCCGGTAGTACCGGAGGTATATATAATGGCCGCTATATCATCGGGCATCGGCACCGCTACCCTACCGTCACAGGTAAATGCCTCCTCATCTGCTTTGATAGTCTCGAAAGTATCGATATTCACAACCAGCAGCATCCTGGAGAGAGCCTCCTGAGAGAGTTTGTGGAGGAGTTTCCCTGAGATAAAGAGCACCTTGCTCTCCGAATGTTGCAGAATATTGGTTACCTCATGTTCTGAAGAGTCAGTAAGAATGGGGACCACAATGCGGCTGAAGGGTACGCAGGCAAAGAAAGCTACCGTCCAGTTGGGTGTATTATTGGCAAGAATTGCCACCTTGTCGCCCGCTCCGATACCATACTGACTAAGTTTCTTTGATATAGAATCGCACTTTTTTTTGAATGAACCGTAGGTATAATAAAGATCTCCATCAATCACCTGAGATAGTTTATTATCGCGATATACCGTTGTTGAATACTCATAGAGGTTGCCGAGAGTGTCAACATAATTTTCACGCATCCTCTTAAATATCTTCAAAATTCTCCTCATACTTGTATCTGCGTATTTTCCTGGTTGCGGTCTTATCAAACGGCTCTTTCATTACCTCGACATAGTTTATTTTGGAGTACTTGCTGACCTTTTTGTTGACAATGTTCATCACCTTATCTTTTATGGCTTCAAGTGTCTCATAAAATTCGGCCTCACCTTCACACCCCCAGTCAATAACATTCTCATTAAACTGAATAAGTGCCACCAATTTACCTTTACGCTCAACAATGATTGATTCGTTTACACCTTCTATATCATTGATTACACTCTCTATCTCTTCAGGATAGATATTTTCGCCCGTAGGGCCGACAATCATATTCCCAACACGACCTTTGATAAAGTACCGCCCTTTCTTGTCCATATAGGCGATATCACTTGTCTTGAACCAACCATCCTCAGTAAAGGCCTCCTTTGTGCGCTCAGGGTCCTTATAATAGCCGAGCATCACATTGTCCCCCCTAACTACAATTTCCCCTTCACCAGTTTCGGGATTGACATTGTCCAGACGCATTTCCACTCCGTATATGGGATATCCTATAGATCCGGGGTATCTGTCCTTACCCATAGCGTAGCCGATAAGAGGAGCGGTCTCAGTGAGTCCGTAGCCGATAGCATAGGGAAAGCGCGCTTTCCAGAGAAACTCCTCGACTGTAGTATCTAGCTTGGCACCGCCAACACCAAATAAATTAAGCCTGCCACCAAAACTCTTTTTGAGCTTCCATCCTATAATTCGGCACATAAGCCCGTGGTGATGCTCATTCAACCAGGAGAGGATCTTGCTCTTTCGAATGGCAGGCAGAACGCTGTTGCGGTAGATTTTTTCAATAATCAACGGTACGGTGAGGAGCGCCGTAGGACGAATTTTTTGCATAGCAGCCATCAGTAGTGAGGGTACCGGCGGTGTGGAGAGATAATAGACGGTAGCGCCGCAATAGATCGGATAGAGCACTCCGAGAGAAAGTTCGTATGTATGGGCCATCGGTAGGATTGATATACAACTATCCTTATCCGTACACTTGTGGGTGTAATAACAGGTCTTTATGTTGGCTATAAAATTGCGGTGGCTCAGCATCACCCCCTTGGCACTGCCTGTAGTGCCGGAGGTGTATATAATCGCAGCTATATCATCAGGCTTCGGTACTGCCACTCTACTGTCACAGGTCAACACCTCATCATCAGCTTGTATAGTCTCAAAAGTATCAATATCCACCACCAGACGCATCCCGGATAGAGCCTCCTGCGAGAGTTTGTAGAGGAGTTTCCTGGTGATAAAAAGCACTTTACTCTCGGAATGTTGCAGGATATTGGTCACTTCATGTTCTGAAGAATCAACAAGGATGGGTACGACAATGCGGCCAAATGGTACGCAGGCAAAGAAAGCTACCGTCCAGTTAGGAGTGTTGTGGGCAAGAATTGCCACCTTGTCACCTGCTCCTATGCCGTATTGACTTAGTTGATTTGAGATTGACTCACACTTTTCTTTAAATGAACCGTAAGTATAATAGAGTTCCCCGTCTATTACCTGAGACTGTTTGTTATTACTATATTTCGTGGTTGAATACCCGAAGAGTGTGCCGAGGGTGTCAATATTATTTTCGTGCCACCTCTTCAATTCTTTTGAAATTTTCCTCATACTATGCAGAAACGGGGGTTCATTTAAATGGCAAAGATATAAATATTTGGATAATTGTCAGAGTTGGCATAGATTTGAACCATAAAAAGATCAAATACAGACTATGTTACTCAATATTCCTGCCGGTTACAGCAATATCCTCGGTACGGTCATCAGAACTGAAAAGGCCATAAAAGTGGTCAAAGATATGTTTCAGCTCAACCTTTCCGCTCAACTCTCGCTTCTGCGTGTTACAGCACCAATGGTAGTGTTGAAAGGAACCGGCATCAATGATGACCTCAACGGAATTGAACGCCCGGTTAGCTTTCCCATAAAAGATCTGCAGGATTGCCCTGCCGAGGTAGTGCATTCTCTGGCCAAATGGAAACGTCTGAAGCTGGCAACCCTCAAAACTCCTGTCGGAAGCGGTATATATACCGACATGAACGCAATCCGCCCCGACGAAGAACTGGACAACATCCACTCTATCTACGTAGATCAATGGGACTGGGAAAGAGTCATAGAGAGTTCCGAAAGAAATCTGGAATTCCTCAAAAAGATTGTCCGCCGCATCTATGAGGCGATAAAAGTGACCGAAAATAAGATATATGTGGACTTTCCACAGATTAAGCCAATATTACCGGAGGAAATCTTCTTTATTCATTCGGAAGAATTGCTGCAAAGGTATCCCGACTTTTCCCCGAAAGAGAGGGAAGATGCGATATGTAAGGAGAAAAAGGCGGTATTTATCATCGGCATCGGAGGAGAACTCTCTGATGGGGAGCCACACGACACAAGGGCTTCCGACTATGATGACTGGAGTACCCCTAATTCGGAGGGGTATCAGGGACTCAATGGTGACCTTTTGTTATGGAATCCGGTACTGGAAAGCGCCTTTGAAATTTCCTCTATGGGCATAAGAGTGGATGCAGAGGCACTACGTCACCAACTCGCTCTGAAGAAAGAGGAGTGGAAGTCGGAACTTTATTTCCACCGAAAGTTACTCTCCGGAGAACTGCCCCTTACCATAGGCGGCGGTATAGGTCAATCGCGCCTCTGTATGTTTCTGCTCAGAAAAGCCCATATAGGCGAAATCCAGAGCAGCATTTGGCCGGAAGCGATGCGAATTGAGTGTTATAAACACGGTATAGACCTCGCCTGAACCAGGCAGAAAAGGTCTCTTATCCTATCAATTTCTTGTACTTGAAGCGTTTGGGCTCCGCATTACCCAGACGGCGTTTCTTATTCTCTTCATACTCCGAATAGCTCCCCTCGAAGAAATAGACCTGTGAGTCACCTTCGAAAGCAAGGATATGGGTTGCAATACGATCCAGGAACCATCTGTCGTGGGAAATAACTACCGCACAGCCTGCAAAATTATCGAGACCCTCCTCAAGAGCCCGTATAGTGTTGATATCCACATCGTTGGTAGGTTCGTCAAGCAGCAACACGTTGGCATTTTCTTTTAGGGTCAGTGCGAGGTGCAGACGGTTGCGCTCACCTCCCGATAGCACTCCGCATAGTTTCTCCTGGTCGGCCCCGCTAAAATTAAACCTTGATACATATGCACGTGCATTGACATCACGATTACCAAGTCTTACATATTCGGAATTCTGCGTAATAGTCTCATAGACGGTTAGATCAGGGTCTATCTGCTTGTGTTGCTGATCCACATAAGCTATCTTGACGCTCTCCCCTATCTCAAATGTCCCCGAATCCGGCTGCTCATAGCCCATTATCAGCCTGAAAAGTGTGGTTTTACCTGAGCCGTTGGGTCCAATAACTCCTACAATACCCGCCGGGGGTAGCTTAAAGCTCAGATCCTCAAAGAGTATCTTGTCTCCGTATGCCTTACTCACTCCCTGAAATTCTATCACCTTGTTACCAAGACGCGGACCATTGGGAATAAAGATCTCAAGCTTCTCTTCCTTCTGGCGTCCATCTTCACTTAAGAGCTTTTCATATGCACCCAAACGGGCCTTGGATTTAGCGTGACGCGCTTTCGGAGCCATTCTAACCCATTCTAACTCTCGCTCAAGGGTCTTACGGCGTTTGCTCTCCTGCTTCTCCTCCATCGCCAGGCGAATACTCTTCTGTTCGAGCCAGGAGGAGTAATTTCCCTTCCAGGGGATTCCCTCTCCCCTGTCAAGTTCAAGTATCCATCCGGCAACATTGTCAAGGAAATATCTGTCGTGAGTCACCGCGATGACCGTTCCCTTGTACTGCTTTAGGTGCGCCTCGAGCCATTGAATACTCTCGGTGTCGAGGTGGTTGGTCGGCTCGTCCAACAGCAGTACATCGGGCTCCTGAAGCAGCAGACGGCAAAGTGCCACCCTGCGCCTCTCTCCACCACTTAGTGTAGCTATGGAGGCATCCGGTTCGGGACACTGAAGTGCATCCATTGCCCTTTCCAATCTGGAGTCAATATCCCAACCGCTCACCTGTTCAATTCTATCAGTGAGTTCGCCCTGACGCTCGATCAGAGCGTTCATCTCATCGTCATCCATCGGCTCCATAAATTTGAGATTAACCTCTTCGTACTCTTTCAGCAGATCCATTACCTCCCGAACTCCCTCTCTCACCACGTCAATCACAGTTTTGGAGTCATCAAGCTGCGGTTCCTGCTCCAGATAGCCCACGCTATAGCCCGGAGCAAATACCACTTCCCCTTGAGTAGGAATCTCAACGCCGGCAATTATTTTCAACACCGTTGATTTACCGGATCCGTTCAGACCTATGATGCCAATTTTTGCACCATAGAAAAATGATAAATAGATGTCCTTGATGATTACTTTATTGTTGTGTGGGAGAATCTTGCTCACCCCATTCATCGAAAAGATGATTTTTTCGTCAGCCATGATATATCAAAAATTAATTATTTCCATATAATTGCGTATTACCTTCACCACATTTTCTATGCTGCCGAGTTTGGAGGAATTAAGGCAGAGATGATAACTTGAGGAGTCTCCCCATTGTTTGAAGGTGTAATAGTTGTAATAATTAGCGCGTTTTCGGTCTCCATGCTCTATTATGCGATGGGCCTCAGTTTCGGATACACCTTGTCCTGCTACAATTCTCGCCACTCTGTCCTCCATTGATGCGCTGATAAAAACAGACAGGCGGCGGGGATGGTCGCGAAGAACATAATCAGCACATCTGCCCACAATAATACAGGATTCCTTTTCTACAATATTCCGCATCACCTCACTCTGAATTTTGAAGAGTTGTTCATCTGAGATTGCATTAAATGCAGAGAAGCTGTCATTACCCTGCATTGTAGATCTAAGGCCGAAAAATCGGCCCAGAGGCCTCTTAGCTGCCTTCTCATCCCTTTTTTCAAATAATTCACAGGCAAGTCCGCTCTCTTTCGAGACCTCAAGCAAGAGATTTTTGTCATACATCGGCACGCCGAGCTGTTCGGAGAGAATAGAGGCCGTAGCAAGTCCTCCGCTGCCAATTTGGCGTCCTATGGTTATTACAAAATTCGGCTTCATATAGCAACAAATTTATCAATTATCATTTTCTTTCACAACATTCTGCAGGATGGTTTCTGCCCTAAATGTACGAATTAAAGAGCTCAGCATCAGAGCTGCCACTATGGTCGCTATTGCATCTGACACCGGCATGCTCATCCATACCCCGTCAACTCCGAAAAAACTCGGAAATATTGCAAGGCAGGGGATCAAAAAGAGCAACTGACGTGAAAGAGAGAGGAAAATCGCCTTCCTGGCAAGTCCGAGACTTTGGAAAAAGTTAGAGGTTACCATTTGAAATCCCACTATCGGGAAAAGGCATACATCGATTCTTAAACCGCGCATGGCAATCGCCTTAAGTTCAGGATCTCCGGTAAAGAGCGATACCGCAACACCGGGAAAAAACATTCCCACCACAAAACAAAGTGTAGTTATCAGCGTTGCCCAAAAGACGGTCAAACGAAAGACCTCAGTCACCCTTGAATAGAGTTTAGCACCATAATTATATCCGGCAATGGGCTGCATACCCTGAGTAAATCCCATAACTATCATAATGAAAAGATATACAATTCTATTGATTATGCCGTAAGCACCAATTGCCATATCCCCACCATGCCTCCTGAGCTGGTTATTTATCAAAATCACAACTAAGGAAGAGGTAATATTCATCAGGAAAGGTGCCATACCTATCGAAAGCGAACGGAGAGCAATCTTCCAGTCAAGAGAGAATTTATCCTTGGAAAAATGGAGCAGTTTCCTTCTATCGGAAAGCATTCTGAAAACCCACACCAACGATACTGTCTGGGAAATGACAGTGGCTATTGCCGCACCCTGAATACCCATATCAAAGACGAAGATAAATATCGGGTCAAGTATGGTATTGAGCACGACAGTCAAGATTGTAGCCGTCATCGCCTTCCTTGGAAACCCTGACGCCCTGAGTATGGCATTCAGTCCGAAATAGAGATGGGTGATAATATTACCTGACAAGATCACTGTCATATACTCCCTGGCATAAGGAAGAGTTGCATCGCTCGCTCCAAAAAACCTAAGAATAGGATTGAGGAATGAAAGAGATAAAATCGTGAAGATCACTCCAATTATGACATTGAGGATAAAGACATTTGCAAGCACCTTCTTGGCCATGTCATAGTTGCGCTGTCCCAGCAGAACCGATACGAGCGTAGCACCTCCGACACCCACAAGAGTGCCGAATGCTGCCGAAAGGTTCATTAGGGGAAATGTCACCGCCAGACCGGATATGGCAAGAGGTCCTACTCCCTGACCTATGAATATGCTGTCCACCATATTGTAAAGCGAGGATGCAGTCATTGCTATGATGGCCGGTACTGCATATTGTCTCAGCAGTGTGCCAATCTTTTCAGTTCCAAGCTCTACAGGTATCTTCTCTGCCATAAAAATAATTGTTGTTTCCGTGCAAAGATAAGCATTATGATTTGAAATATTTTTTGTATATTTGGAATTGAGCAAGATCTCAACTACGGCGAAACAAATAACACATAAATTGTCATTGACAATAGCTAACAGCAAATAGCCAACGGCCAACTGAAACAACCAACACCACATATATACCATGAAACGACTGATAATCCTGGTCAGCACACTGTCGGCGCTGTTGATTTCAGGATCCGTTTTCGCCGGCAAGATAGATCTTCCCCAGATTGAAAAGATCTGGCAAGAGAAGGTCATCCCCCTTCCCGACCAGTCCGTTCCGGATATTGAGTACTACTTTAACGTTATTTCCACAGCATTTTCGAACGATGTATTGCAAATGGCATACAATGTCTATCACGAAATAGAGGTCGCCAATGACCCTACCGGCTATGTAATAATGGACAAACGCAATGGCTATATGCGCGCAGGCGTTTCCGGTGAGCAGGAGGGTAATCTCCAAATGTGCTACTGGAAAGTACCTGATGGCAGACGTATAGTGGGCGTCATCCTAAGAGAGAATGTCCATGTGCTTAAAATGTTTTATGAACACCGCATTGAAGAGCAGACTCTCAAACCGCTTCCCGCACTTGCAGCCTCAATTCCTGATGCAACACGCTACTACATAGAATTGCCCCAGAAAGGCAAAGACATTACTGTCTATGTAAGAGGCGATGAATACCAGAAAGTAGGCCATCTTGAATGGGACGGCTTCGGTGGATTTGACCAGCTTGACCTGGTGATGGACAGATGCTATTATAATGAACGTTTTGGATTTACCATCAGGTATCCTTTCAACTTCACCGGTCAAGGGGAACCGGAGAATGGAGATGGACAATTATTCATTTCGGATAGCGGTCTTGCCAGATTCTATGCCTACGGTGGCTACAACAGCACGCTGATGTTCAATCAGACCCTCCAGGAGCATTTTGAGGAAAAGTGTGAAGGATTCAAAGAAGTAGGATATATTATTGACGACACACTTATCTCAGAAGATGAATTTTACATTATCGGCCACAAGGATGACACCTACATTTACAAGAAAGCCATAATTGTAGATGACATCCAGCTCAATGTAGTCATCACTTTTGACTCCGTAATTGCCGATGACTTCCTTATGATGGCACACCAGATCGCAGCCACACTAACCAAGAGATAACGGGGTACGTGTTACGAGTTACGGGGTGCGGGTCAGATAGCAAAAAACACAAAGGGGGACGATTTTTACAAATCGTCCCCCTTTTTTAATTTAGAGAGCCAAAAATGGCCTACTTTTACTTTAAGCCAGTTCTGAGCTTAACCCTAACTCAAGTTCACGATAAACACCACGTAACTCAAAACCAACCCGTACCCCGCAACACGCATCATTTAACTATACACCTTAGCCTCCTCTCGGCCTTCCAGAACGGCAAATCCGTTCATTGCCAAGGCTGCCATTTCATCCTCTCCGGGATATATTTTGACGGGAGCAATAAACTTGACATATTCTGTCAAATCATCCATCATTCCCTTGCCTTTAGCGACACCCCCTGTAATCAGGATTGCATCTACTTTACCTTTTAGAACAGCAGCCATTGCTCCTATCGCTTTAGCTACATTATAAAGGAATGCATCTGCGATAAACTTGAAGCGGGGATTATCTGCCATCTTGAGCTCTACCTCATAAAAATCATTAGTTCCGAGATAAGCAACTACTCCGCCTTTTCCACAAATCATCTTTTTAACCTCGTCAGGTGTATATTTACCGGAAAAACAGAGGTCAGCCAGCTGCTGTGCGGGTAGAGTACCGGAGCGCTCTGGTGAAAAAGGCCCTTCTCCGTTGAGAGCGTTATTGACATCAACTACCTTACCCTTATAGTGTGCTCCTACTGAAACACCTCCGCCAAGATGTGCAATAATAAGATTTAGGGATTCATAAGGGACTCCTAATTCATGGGCATAATGTTTGGCAATAGCTTTCTGGTTGAGAGCGTGAAAAATGGAGATACGCTTGAACTCAGGGTGACCGGCGACCCTGGCCAGATCACTAAGCTCGTCCACGACTGCAGGATCGGAAATCAATGCACGACAGCCAGGGATATCGGATGCAATAGAATCGGCAAGGATACCGCCAAGATTTGAAGCATGGTCACCACCAACAGATGCACGAAGATCGGCCAATAGTGCCTCATTAACCTCATAAGTACCGGAATGAATCGGTTTAACAAGGCCTCCACGACCTACAATGGCGCAGAATTCTGATTTGTCAATGCCATTATCGGCAAGAGTCCTGAGGATTATTTCCTCGCGGACTTTGTACTGGTCTATAACCGATTTATACTTAGCAATCGCTTCCGCAGAGTGCTTGATATTGGTTATAAAGACCTGTTTTCCATCTTCAAAAACAGCGATCTTCGTAGAAGTAGATCCGGGATTGAGGCAAAGAATCTTCATCGTTAGGATTTATTTTGCAGTTAAAGCTGCAAGTGCTATAGAGTTGAGCTTGGTGTAGATGCTATCAGCACGGCTTGAAAGCACACAGGGAGCCTTAGCGCCGGCTACAATTGCAGCCTGCTTCACACCTACGGAGAGCTGTGAATTAACCTTGTAGAAGACGTTGGCAGACTCAATGTTGGGGAACAAGAGACAGTCGGCGTCACCTGCTACATTGCTCTCAAGTTTCTTGATTTCAACAGCCTCTTTAGAAATAGCTACATCAAGTGCGAGAGGACCGTCGATGTAACACCCTTTAATCTGACCTCTGTCAGCCATCTTGGCAAGCATTGCTCCCTCAACACAAGCGGGCATGCCCTCTAACATCTGCTCAGTGGCCGCGATAGCAGCTACTTTGGGTTTTTCTATACCTAGAGCATGTGCGGTCTGCACAAGATATCTGGTAATAGCAACTTTTTGCTTGAAGTCCGGAGCAGGGATTACTGCCATATCGCCTAGAATAATGAGTTTATGGTAGTTGGGATTTTCAAGTACGGAAACGTGGCTTAAAACTGCCTTGGGAGGAAGGAGTCCGCGCTCTTTATTGAGAATGGCACGCATATATTTGTCAGTGCTGCAAAGACCCTTCATCAGGATATCAGCCTCACCGGCATTGATCATATCTACTGCCTGTGCTATTGATTGGAGCTCATCTTTGTTATCAACTATGGTAAACATTGAGGGATTAATACCCTCAGCCTTGCAAACATCATTGATCATATCGGCATCACCCACGAGGATAGCTTTAACGATGCCTTTGTCAACTGCCAGACGAGCAGCAGTAATGGTATGATCGTCAACACCCCAGGCTGCAACAAGGCGCTTTCTGTTTTTTGAACGCAACTGCGTAAAAATCTGTTCGAAATTTGTAATCATTGTTATCAGTGTTTAATTATTTGTTTTTTACAATATTCATTGTGTCCTGTGCAATTACCAATTCTTCGTTGGTGGTTACAGCTACCACTTTAACTTTAGAAGAGGGGGTAGAAAGGATTACATCCTTACCTCTGACGGATCTATTAACATCCTTGTCAAAATCTACACCCAGGAATTCCAGACCTTCGCAAGCCTGCTCTCGTGTTATTGAGGAGTTTTCTCCAATACCACCGGTAAAGACAATCATATCGAGTCCGCCCATTGCTGCAGCATAAGCCCCGATAAATTTGCGGATACCGTAGAAGAGCATCTCCTGTGCTAGTGCAGCGTTGGCATTGCCACTTCCTGCACCGGACTCAATATCCCTCATATCTGAAGAGGCCTGTGATACACCGAGAAGTCCGCTTTTCTTATTCAGAATTGTATTGATCTCGGCAGCACTGAGCTTTTCTTTCTCCTCGAGAAATGTTACCACACCCGCATCAACAGTACCGCTTCTGGTACCCATAACAAGACCCTCCATGGGAGTGAATCCCATCGAAGTGTCAATGGAACGTCCATTCTTGATAGCTGTGATAGAACTGCCGTTGCCTAGATGGCAGGTAACAATTTTGGACCTGGAAATATCCATACCTACAAGGTTGCAGGCCTTCTTTGCCACAAATTTGTGACTGGTTCCGTGAAATCCGTAACGACGAATCTTATATTTCTGATAGTACTCATAAGGGATTGCGTACATATATGCATAGTCGGGAATCGTCTGATGGAATGATGTGTCAAACACAGCCACCTGGGGAATCTCCGGCATAAGAGACTGCACCGCACGAATACCGAGCAGGTTGGCGGGATTGTGAAGAGGAGCGAGTTCGCCACACTTCTCAATCTTTGCAATTGCGTCATCATCAATTGCAGCGCTGCCTGAAAAATACTCTCCGCCGTGTGCCACCCTGTGACCAACAGCCTCTATTTCTTTAAGTGAAGAGATAACTCCGAGAGATTTGTCAGTGAGAAGTTCGAGCACCTTGGAGATACCTACAGTATGATTGGGCACCGGTTTTTCTACAGTGATTTTATCTTTGCCCGGCAACTGGTGGTTATAAATACCCATCGGCTCACCGATGCGCTCAACAAGGCCTTTGGCCAAAAGTGAATAGTCATTGTCGCTCCTCATATCAAGCACCTGATATTTTAAAGAGGAACTTCCGCAATTTAGTACAAGTATTATCATAATATTATATATGGTTATTGTTGTCGGATTTATCCCACAAAAATAGTCATTATAGGCGACCTTTCAAAAAATAATTGTACATTGCAATCTGAAATACGAAGGGAAGGATTATGTGGAAAGGTAGGAAACTTTTTTTCTGTTCGCTCGCCTTTATAGCGGGCGATTTGTTTGGAGGGTGGCTGACTCTGTCACCTCTCCTATTCTTCGTAGCGGCAATAGTTTGTGCTATAACAGCAAGGGTATATCAGAACGGTATACTGTTGCTGGCGACACTGTTTCTGTTGGGAGCTGCATCTCTCCAAATCTCCAGAATTCCCATCGAAAGCGGAATAACTGTGATTGGTCATGTTGCAGCCACTCTCAAAGAAGATTTCTCAACATCACTGGGAGAGATACTCAGCGAAGGGGACGAACTGGCTATAGTACGTGCTCTAACAGCAGGCGACAAGAGCGATATTAACCGCGAATTGAGGGACAATTATAGAAAAAGCGGAGCAGCACATCTCTTGGCCCTTTCGGGACTTCATGTTGGCATCATCTACAAACTAGTGGAGCTTATGCTCTTCTTTATTGGCGGATCAATCGCTGCAAAGAGGCTCAAGAGTCTTATAATAGTGTTTCTGCTGTGGAGTTTTGCCATTATCACCGGACTCAGCTCCTCCATCTTCAGGGCAGTACTGATGATTACCATTCACGAATTGTCGGGATGGCGCTACTCCGACAGGGACGGGCTCACCTCCCTGGCTGCCAGCGCACTGATAATCACAATTTTCAACCCTGAAGCCCCTCGTGAAGTGGGATTTCAGCTCTCTTTCTTTGCCGTATTTTCTATTTTCACCATCTACCCAATTATGAAAGGATTGATGCATACCCGCATCCGACTTTTGGAGAAATTATGGAACAGCGTCTGTATAAGTATCAGCTGTCAGATGACCGCCGGAGTCATCGCCTATCTATATTTCGGACATTTTCCCGCATATTTTCTCATCACAAACATTCTGGCAATACCCCTCACAGGAGCATCACTCTATCTAACTGCCGTTGCGATAATTACTAAAAGCATACCCACAGCAGGCACTTTCGCAGCTTCTATTTTACAATTTACGGTGAGATTATTGAATGAAATTATCGCCATTATCGCCGGTTTGGAGTAGTTTATATTTTAATTTATGCTACCTTTGCAGGTTGAATCACAAATCTGAAATTATGGGTGGTTTATTTGGAGTAATATCCAAACGCGAATGCGTAACCGAACTTTTTTACGGAACAGATTATCACTCACATCTCGGCACCAAACGTGCCGGAATGGCAGTTATCAACCGCGATGGATTCTTTGCGCGCTCCATCCACGACATACAGAATTCCTATTTCAGAATCAAATTTGAGCCCGACCTTGCCAAGTTTGACGGCAATTCCGGTATCGGAGTCATAAGTGATACCGATGCACAGCCAATACTGATCAATTCCCGCCTTGGCAGATTTGCTATTGCTACGGTCGGAAAGATTAACAACATTGAAGAGCTTGAAGAGGAATTTCTTGCCCAAAATAAAAATTTCGCCGAAATCAGCTCAGGGAAGACTAACCAAACTGAGCTCGCCTCACACCTTGTCACCGAAAAGGATACATTTGCCGAAGGCATAGCATATGCTCAGAGCCGTATCAGAGGCTCCCTTACTATGCTAATCCTTACATCAGAGGGGATCATAGCAGCCAGGGACAAATATGGTCGCACTCCGCTAATCATAGGTCGCAATAAAGAAGGCTTTGCAGTAGCCTCCGAGGACTGCTCATTCCCCAACATCGGTTTTGAGAGTGAATACATACTTGGTCCCGGTGAGACGATATTACTCACTGCGGAAGGTATAACACAACTGCTTGCACCACAGAAGAAGCTTCAAATTTGTTCATTCCTTTGGATCTACTACGGCTTCCCTACCAGCAACTACGAAGGTATCAATGTAGATGATGTACGAAACAGACTTGGCAGCATAATGGGTGCCAAAGATGACACTCCGCTGGATGTGGTCTCATCAATCCCTGACTCGGGAACCTGTATGGCGGTGGGATACGCACGCGGCAAGGGTATCCCCTTCAGGGCAGCACTAGTCAAGTATAACACTACATGGCCCCGCAGTTTCACTCCCGTCAGCCAACACACCAGAGAACTGGTGGCCAAAATGAAACTTATCCCCAACTACTCCATAATAAAAAATAAGAAAGTAGCCTTTTGTGACGATTCCATAGTGCGTGGCACACAGCTCAAGAACAATGTTAAAGCTCTTTACAATCACGGGGCCCGGGAGGTCCATATCAGGATAAGTTGCCCACCAATAATTTACCCCTGCCCCTTTCTCAACTTTTCTTCATCCAGGTCAACTCTGGAGTTGATCACACGAAAATTCATCCACGAAGTTGAGAAAGCAGAACCTGTAGATTTGCACAGATACTCTTGCCAGAGTTGCCCTGAGTATACCCGTATGGTGGAATTTATAAAGAACAGCCTCAATATGAGCACTCTCCGTTTTAACAGTGTAGAAGATATAGTGCATGCCATAGGGCTTCCAAAAGAGTCCCTGTGTACGCATTGCTTTGACGGTACCGGCGAAGGCGGATGAGGTTTACACAAAGCCCCTTAACCATGAAACCACCCAACCAAGAAATAGTTAACGATGATGATTTTTATCTATGGCCTCAGCTATAAGGCGAGGCGGGAAAACCTGATGCAGTTGTTTGAACAGTATGGTACTGTGACATCTGCACGTATCATAGTCGACCCCGAAACAAGACGATCCAGAGGCTACGGATTTGTAGAAATGAGCGATGAAGAGGGTGCCGCAGCCATTGCTGCGCTTAACGGCACCAAACACATGAACAGATTAATCCATGTGGAAGTAGCCGTCAATCCTCCTAAAAAGCGTTCAGAGAAAAAGAATAACGAGTAAGTTGCTTGTATACCTCTCCGGGTCTTAAGACCGGTGAGGGAAAATCAGGATGATTGGGGGCATCAGGATAATTCTGTGTTTCCAGGGCTATCCCTGTACGATATCCGTGTATATCACCGCCACGTCCTATATCTTTGCCATCCATAAAATTTCCACTATAAAACTGCAGACCGGGCTGATCACTCCATACCTGCATTACGATACCTGTCGAAGGTTCAAAAACTTCGGCCGCCAGAGAAAATTCCCTCTCCTTATCAAGCACCCAATTATGGTCATAACCACCGGCAAAAGCAATAGGCTCAAAAGAAACCTCATCAATCCGCTCCCCAATGGCTGTCGGAACACGAAAATCCAACGGTGTACCCCCAACGGAAGCAATTTCCCCGGTCGGGATAAGACCTTCGTCAGTTGGCGTAAAATGGCTGGCATTGATTCTCAGAATATGACTGTTTGTAGAATATTTAGAGGTACCATGGAGATTGAAATAGGCGTGTGAAGTCAGATTGATAATTGTGGGAGCATCAGTAACCGCCTCATACTTTATATCAAAGGAATTGTCATAATTTAGGGTATAGTAGACAGTTATCTCCACATTCCCCGGATAGCCCTCTTCGCCGTCAGGAGAGAGTATGCTCATCTTTACCTCGCGATCAGAGAGCTTCTCCATATTCCATACCTTCGTACTAAGGCCTCCGGAACCACCGTGAAGGTGATTTTCGCCATCATTTATAGTAAGGAAATATTCCTTTCCATCGAGAACAAACCTCCCCTTGCCTATCCTGTTGCCATATCTGCCCACAATCGGACCGCAATAGAGATCATTTGAATCATAATACTCCTCTACAGTATCGTAACCCCATACCACATCCTTAAATGTACCGTCTGACGCCGGCACAATCAAAGAAGTAATTCGTGCTCCGTAATTGGTAAAAGTAGCAGACATTCCATTGTGGTTGGAAATTGTAATCATCTCGACCTTGGGGGTTCTTTGACAGGAAAGTGCTATAACCGCTACCAGCGAAAGCATCCCGATTATTTTGAATGGCTTCATTTTCTTTATAATTTTGTGAGTACAATCTGTACTATTTATGAACTATAAAGTTATGAAAAAATCTCTGATTACCGCACTTCTACTGTTAGTAACAATTATGGGCCATGCCCAATGGAAGCCTGTAGGAGACAAAATAAAGACTCCCTGGGCTGAAAAGGTCAACCCCTCCGACCCCCTGCCCGAATATCCCCGTCCTTTGGTGGTTCGAGACCGATGGAGTAACCTCAACGGGTTATGGAACTACTCAATAGTACCTTTCGGAAAGCAGCCGGAAGAGTGGCAGGGTGAGATCCTTGTCCCATTTTGCGCTGAATCATCGCTCTCCGGAGTGGGCCGTAAGGTCGGTAAAGAGTGCCACCTTTGGTACAGCAGAAGTTTCACCATCCCATCATCCTGGAGCAAAGAACGCATCATACTCCATTTTGGAGCGGTGGATTGTGAGTGTGACGTCTGGGTCAATGATATAAAGGTTTGCAGTCATCAAGGCGGCTACACGCCTTTTTCAGCAGATATTACAGATGCTCTTATCAAAGGAAACAATACTCTCAAAGTAAGAGTATGGGATCCTTCCGATGCCGGATGGCAACCCAGGGGCAAGCAGGTGGCTGAACCAAAAGGCATCTGGTACACCTCAGTGACCGGCATCTGGCAAACTGTCTGGATGGAGCCTGTACCTGCTCGCCATATAACAGGTCTACGCACCACTCCCGACCTTGACAAGGGAATTTTCAGAGTGGAGGCATCGCTTTCAGACTATAGTGAGGGAATAATAGAGGTCTCACTTTTCGACAAGGGCGTTAAGGTGGCTTCAGGCAAAGCACTCGCCGGCAAAGAAGTGGAGATTGCTCTATCCGAGCCTAAACTCTGGAGTCCTGACTCCCCTTTCCTTTATGATATAGAGGTGGTATTGTGGTCAGGGGGCAAAAAGGTGGATGCTGTGCACAGTTACGCTGCAATGCGTAAGATTTCTTATAAAGCTGATGAGAACGGAATAATGAGAATGGAATTAAACAACAAACCTCTTTTCCATTTCGGTCTGCTTGACCAAGGATGGTGGCCCGATGGCCTCTATACTGCACCTACCGACGAAGCTTTGGCCTTTGATATTATCAAGACAAAGGAATTGGGATTCAACATGATCCGAAAGCACGTCAAAGTGGAGCCTGCAAGATGGTATTATCACTGCGACCGACTCGGTGTGCTGGTATGGCAGGATATGCCCAGCGGCGACAAAACCCCAAAATGGGACATGACCCACTATTTCAATTATAACGAATTGGAGAGAAGCCCCGAATCGGAAGCCGGCTACCGCAAAGAGTGGTGTGAAATTATGGATTATCTCCATTCACATCCCTCCATCGTAATGTGGGTTCCCTTCAATGAAGGGTGGGGCCAGTTTAAGACCTGTGAAATAGCAGAATGGACTAAAAGCCACGACCCGTCACGCCTTGTCAACGCAGCTAGTGGCGGCAATCATTTTATGACAGGAGATGTACTTGACCTTCATCACTATCCTACTCCAAAAATGTATCTCTACGATGCCTACAGGGTCAATGTAATGGGAGAATATGGTGGCATCGGATGGCCTATGGAAGGCCATCTCTGGGAGCCCGACCGTAACTGGGGTTATATCCGTTTCAACAGCAGCGCCGAGGTGACCGATGAATATGTCAAATATGCAGAAATGCTCTATGATATGATTGCCCGTGGATTCTCAGGCGCCATCTATACACAAACCACTGACGTTGAAATCGAGGTAAACGGCCTTATGACCTATGACCGCAAAGTGATTAAACCAGACGCTGACCGCGTCCGTGCCATAAACCTCAAAATTACCGGTTCATTGGATAAATAGTCTCAGAATACTCTTTTGAGAACTTCAGTGACATTATTGCCGCGTCCCATCGTATAATAATGGATGGCGGGAACTCCCTTTGCAATCAATTCCTTGCTCTGGGCAACACACCACTCGACGCCTAACTGATAGACCTGGCCTTCATCTTTGCAGTCATTTACCAGACGGACAAGGTCCTGCGGTATGTCAATAGAGAATGTTTCCGGCAGTTTTGTCAGGTGAGAAACTAAGGAAAGAGGTTTCAAGCCTGGAATAATAGGTACGGTGATTCCTCTTTCGCGACATTTGGCAACAAATTCAAAATACTTGTTGTTATCAAAAAACATCTGGGTAATGATATAATCAGCACCCGAATCCACTTTTCTTTTGAGATTGTCTATATCAACTTCGATATTTGGTGCCTCGAAATGCTTTTCGGGATAACCTGCAACACCGATACAGAAATTGGTTAGAACTGCATCTTTGATGGACTCATCGATATATCTGCCCTCATTCATGGCCTTAATCTGTGAGACAAGCTCGTTACTGTAGCTATAACCGTCTGGTTCCGCCTTGAATATCTTACTACCAGCAGGTGCATCACCACGAAGGGCCATTACATTCTGAATGTCGAGAAAATTGAGGTCTATCAATTCGTTTTCTATGGCAAACCTGTTGGTTCCTCCACAAATAATATGAGGTACTACCTCGATGGGAAATCTCTTCATCACCGCTGCTGCAATAGCCACTGTACCTGGACGTTTGGTTAAAACATATCTTGATATCGAACCATCCGAATTCTCTCTGTACTCAATCTCCTCCCTGTGACAAGTAATATTTATAAAAGGAGGTTTAAATTCCATGAATGGCTCAATTGAAGAGTAGAGACGGTTGATGTCGCTACCCTTTATCGGTGGCACAAATTCCAGCGATGGAAATGGTTTGCCTTTACGGTTTATTATGTCAATTACCTTCATTTTGGCTATTGTTTCTTATTTCTGATATGGGGATAATGGGCTTTTGGGTGTGATATTAGCATTCCGCAAAGCGAAGTAGTTGGAACAAGCGCACAGGTATCTGTTAATGTCAGTCCTATACGACCTGAAGCATCCAGGAGTTGACAAGCGAGCCTTTTCTGAGTATGGTCCGGACAGGCGGCATAACCGAAAGCGGGCCTAATTAGCACCGTACCTCCGCTAACCTGTTCCTGCATCCACTCAGCGGCCGCTTCGGCAAAACGAGCACAGATGCTCTCCCTAAGCAAATGTTCGTAATCTCTGAAATCTTCACTCTTCTGCAAATCTTCCACCTTTAGGGCAAAAAGGCCTACTGTGGATGTAATTCCTGATCCTTCTGGAGCAACAAAATCGGCCAGCGACCTGTAGTCGGTCCTTTCTGAAGTGGAACGTGGCATCTCAAATCGGTGTTTTCCATCCAGCAAAATAGTTTCCTCTCTGCTTTGTGCATCAAAAAAGCGCACCTCAATTGAGATATCTACACTCTGATCTACGATTATAGAATCTATTGCAGCTATTGCGGATTCGTAACATTTTTGTGCTTCAGGATTGCTATAAACAATAGCCGGATAGCCTCCTTTAAATCCCCAGAATGCAAGTAGCATATTCCAATCAATCTTATCTACGAGAGTCTCCACAGGCAAAAAGCGTACATGGAGATTATCCTCCCCGAAACCTTCGGGCAAACGATAACTCTCAAGAGGATATTTTTCAGCCCTGGCACGTGCTTCTTCTATGGAAACGAAGCTTTCATTGCTTTTATAGTACAATTCCCGAAGCTGCTCCTGAGATGCCATTACCTCCTCAATGCTCTTATGTGGTTCTCGTGCAATGCGATTAAGCATATTAGCACAATCCGAAGCACCGGCAGTATGGATTACAACTGATGTACGCAACGGAGCAAGTTTTACTGCAGTATGAAGTGCCGATGTAGTAGCACCACCTACAAATAGAGGAAGATCCAGTCCCTCCTTTTCCAGCATCCGACACAATTCCTCCATATAGTGCAAAGAAGGTGTGATAAGTCCGCTTACTCCTACAAAATCTGGTTTGTGGTATCGTATAGCCTCGATTATTGTCTCATTATCCACCATCACACCCAAATCAATAATCTCGATATTGTTACAGCTTAGTACAATGCCGAGAATATTTTTCCCAATGTCGTGTACGTCTCCTTTTGCTGTTGCGAGAATCATTTTTCGGCGGAGCCGGGGAATATCACCCTGATCCTTCTCCATAAAAGGCTGAAGGATGGTTACCGCGTTACGCATCACTTTGGCGGACTTAATCACCTGCGGAAGAAACATCTTTCCTTCACTGAAAAGCTCTCCAACACGCTCCATACCCTCTAGAAGTGCCCCCTCAACAATCTCCAGCGGGCTACATTTCTCCAGTGCCTGCCTGATATCCTCCTCAAGAAATGCAGACTCACCCAAAACAATTGCGTGGGCTAAACGCCCCTCAATGCTCTCTTCACGCCACTTTTCCACCCTTGATTCAATCCCGGAAAGGTGTTGTGACCCCTGTGCTTCCGCCTTGAGTTTCTCGGCCAGATCCACAAGATTGGCTGTTGCCTCAGGATAGCGATCAAATACCACATCCTCTACCCTCTTGAGCAAAGTTGGCTCTATACTGCTGTATATCTTAAGCATCGACGGATTGACAATTGCCATATCCAAACCCGCCTCTATAGCGTGATAAAGAAAGACTGAGTGCATTGCCTCGCGGATAATATTGTTACCCCTAAAAGCAAAAGAGATATTGGAAACACCACCCGAGGTATGACTTCCTGGTAGATTGGCCTTTATCCAACGCACAGCTTCTATGAATTCCAAAGCGTAACGATTGTGCTCCTTGATACCGGTCGCTATGGTCAGGATATTAACATCGAATATGATATCGTTCGGTGAATATCCGGCTCTCTTCGTAAGCAGGTCATAAGCCCTGTGACAGATATCAATCTTACGCTGAAACGTAACTGCCTGCCCCTCCTCATCGAAAGCCATTACTATCACTGCAGCTCCGAACTTACGTATCTCGGTCGCCTTACGAAGGAACTCCTCCTCACCCTCTTTAAGTGAAATGGAGTTTACTATGCACTTACCGGGCGACCAGCGCAAACCCTCCAGAATGGTCTCCCAGTCAGAAGAATCTATCATATAGGCAGCTTTGGCTATGTCAGGATCATTGGAAATATATCTTACAAACTTACCCATCTCCACCGCACTCTCAAGCATAGGGTCGTCCATATTTATATCTATGATTGATGCGCCATCCTCTATCTGCTTTCTGGCTATGGAAGCCGCATCTTCATACTGTTTTTCATTGATCAGACGAGCAAACTTTCTGCTGCCTGCGACATTGGTTCGCTCACCGACATTGATAAAGTTCTGCTCCTGCCTGTCGACGACAACCGTGCTAAGTCCGGTAACAATCAAAGGACCTGTAGTGCACTTTCCCCGGATATTGCGCGGAGCAACGCCCTGAAGTGTTTCAGCAATAGCACGGATGTGATCAGGTGTAGTACCACAGCAGCCTCCCGCTATGTTGATCAATCCTTCAAGTGCCATCTGCTTTAGGAGGGATGCAGTCATTTGCGGAGTCTCGTCATATTCCCCTAATTCATTCGGGAGTCCGGCATTGGGATATATAGAGATTGCGCAGTGAAGCTTGTTCGCCAGATCAAGAATAATAGGCTTTAAATCCTTGGCTCCAAATGAACAATTGAGCCCGAAGCTGAGCAAATTATGTCCGGCAAGTGTGTGGTATAGGGCCTCCACGCTCTGTCCTGTAAGGATATTGCCAGCGCGGTCATTCACCGTCGCAGAGACCATCACCGGCAGCTGAGTGCCCATATCCTGCTGTACCGAAGAGATAGCATAGAGGGCCGCTCTTGCATTGAGAGAGTCAAAAACTGTCTCCACAAGAAGTAAATCAGCACCTCCATCAATTAGGCCCCTCACCTGCTCCGAGTATGCCTGCGCCATATCATCAAAGGAAATTGCACGATACTCCGGACGGGATATGTCCGGGGAGAGAGTGAGCATTGCAGAGGTAGGACCCATGCAGCCGGCAACGAATACTTTACGCAGATTATGCCTCGCAGTGGCACTTGCAGCTGCCCTGCATGCAATACGCGCACCCTCAAGATTGAGATTATAAGCCTTATCCTGCAGATTATACTCCGCCAGGGAAATAGCATTGGAATTGAAAGTATTGGTCTCAATGATATCGGCACCTGCGTCAATATATTGTAGGTGGATATCCTCAATTAGATCGGGATTGATTTCGTTGAGCAGATCATTCAGAGGTAGATTGTGCCTAGCTACCCTAGAATTCTGCAGCATGGTCCCCATCGCACCGTCAAGTATGACTATCCTCTCTTTTAATAACTTTTCAATCATAAATCGTAAAGGTAACTATTTTTCATATAAAATGGTTTAGAGGAGCACTCTAATCGTTTTGTTGAATCAATTCATAATATTACCTTTGTGGGATAAAGAGAAACGGCCAATAGAGACTACAACAATGATTTCAGTTATTATCTGCACCTACAACAGGGACAAATATATTTATGGTGTACTCCAAAGCATTGCGCTAAATGCTTATCCAAAATCAAAATATGAAATAGTGCTGGTAAACAACAATAGCACGGACAATACAGAGGCTGAAGTGGCACGATTTGCTGCTGACTATCCGGATGTGAAGCTCCGGAATTTTATTGAGAAGAATCAGGGCGTAGCTTATGCACGCAATCGGGGAACTGAAGAGGCCATAGGTAACATATTAATTTTTGTGGATGACGATGCTACCGTTAACAGGGAATATATTGCCGGATATGCAGCTTTCTTTGAAGCAAATCCCAATATTTATGCTGCCGGCGGACCAATTTTCCCCGACTACGAAGATGGTGAAGAGCCGGAATGGATGACCTATTTTATACGAAGGCTCCTTACTGCTTATCTATATTTCGGGGATAAAGAGCGCAATTTCCCTTTCAATAACTACCCGGGCGGAGGAAATGCGGCCTACCGCAGAGAAGTATTTGACAAAGTCGGATTCTACGATATCGACCTTGGTCGTACCGGAGGTATGCTCGTAGCGGGAGGTGAAGAAAAAGACATATTTAGAAAGATGAGTGCTGCAGGGATTAAGTTCAAATATCTGCCACAGTGTATCCTCTACCACAAAATCCCCCGATATAAGCTGGAAAAGGATTATTTCCACCGTGTCACGTGTGGTATAGGTGCAAGCGAAAAAATCCGCACTCTGAAAATATCTAAAAGTTGCTACGTTAAACGTCTTTTTGCAGAACTTATCAAATGGGGTGGAACGCTTGTATTGTGGTGTTGGTATGCAATCCAATTCAAGCCCAGCCGCGGCAACATGCTTGTCAGGTTCAGATGGAATGTAACGAAGAATTTGGTGGGGTAACAACTAATAAATGAATAAGGGAGAGTAAATGAAAAAGGAAAGAGTTCCAATCATAGACTGTAACAGGTCAAAAGATGAATAATTATGCAAAAGAGTAATTATATCCGTCTAAAACAAGCCATTCCGGTGTTAGCCTATTTGGTTGCAAACGTACTGATATTGTTTGTCAGAGGGGTATTCTGGGATGATTGGGCTTTTTATGAAAATCCCGAAGGAATAAGGCAGATATTGACAGGTGTTGGAGCTCCCTGGCGAATTGGCTTTCATTTGTCCATGTTGAATTTATCTCATTTTTTGGGAATAGACATGGTTCTTCCCTATCGCATTCTGATATTTATAATAGGATTGCTGAATGTTTTATTGTTTCGTGCAATTCTGAAGTATTGGAATTTGAATAAGGAAATTATCTTTTATTCAACGCTGTTGTATGCAGTGTGGCCTCTTGGATATGCACATATTGAAATGTGTTGTTTCGTATATCAGGTAGGTCTGCTATTACAACTTACTTCAATCCTTCTCTTCCATTTTTACAATGAGAATAAGCGTTTATACATAATACCCCTATTTGCCTGTTCACAGTTCCTTGCAACTATGTTTCTAAACTCGAGCATCGTGTTATGGCTGGGCTATTTATTTGTATACACCTATAAAGACATTATTATACCGGATTCGTTTAAAAACACAATAAGCTATATTTTCAACAAGACCAGATTATATAACTTTCTATGGTTTATACCTTGTATTGTATTATTTGCAATCAAGTCTATTTTCTGGCATCCACAGGAAATATATGCAACAGAAGCATATAATGAAATAACATTGAAATCTCTTATATTGCTTCCGCTCAACATACTCTTCTCTTTTACCAATACGATTAGGGCTCTATTCACCCAATTCACGGGTATACTATCATCAAAACTATTATTATTGGTTGCTTTACTGGTATTATCCGCTTTTTGGCTCGTATTTAGGAAGGGTCCCTTTGATGGTCAAAAAAAGAAAATAACTTCAAAAACACTCATTATTTTTGTTTTACTCTTCTTGTCAGCTATCGGTGCTTATGTGGCAATTGGAAAAATCCCCGAATTTGATACGATGGATGACAGACATGGCATATTTATTCCCTTTGTACTTGTTACTTTCGTTGCTTTACTGATTAATTACGTGGTAAAAGGACAAAAATGGAGAAGAATGATATTTGTGTTATGTGTATCCGTGTCTATGACCTATTCTTTTTCACAATATATTAAATTTATTTATTACAGTCATCAAAACGATGCCATTGTGTCAATGTTCAAGAACACTCCGATGCCACAGGGAAATGTAATCGTAGCAGAGACGGAATTCAATACATTGTCAAATTTTTACACATGGGCCGGTTTATATAAAATTGCTACAGGATATCAGGATAAATGTTTCATGATGGTAAATGTTGGAAAATTTTTTGACCAAAAGGAGTATCTTATTGAAAGATACAATCAAAAAGATGCCACCCCCGGTGAACCTTCAATAGGTATTTTTATCAATGATGAAGCGAAACAATATGCTAAAACATTATTACGTGAGTGTTATTATCGGATAAATTCGACAAAATATAGAGAGGCTCTGCAAGCGGAATTTGATATTAGAGTTGAATTTTTTGATAAAAAGTACAACGACTAACTTATGAGCAAAAAAGAAGAACTTAAAAAACGGATTCTGGATCTTACGCGAGAGTATTACTCAGAAGTACATGGACAAAAAAAGGAGTTTGTTCCCGAAAAGACATTTGTCAATTACGGGGGACGCTATTTTGACGAGCAGGAAATAGTAAATCTAGTAGATTCTTCGCTCGACTTCTGGTTGACTGCCGGTCCCTGGGCCAACAAGTTCGAACACCGTTTTGCTGAATGGCTTGGTATAAAGCATTGCGCTTTGACCAACTCAGGCTCCTCTGCCAACCTTTTGGCATTTTACACTCTTACTTCGCCCAAGTTGGGTGACCGCCGCATTCAAAAGGGTGATGAAGTGATTACGGTAGCGGCAGGTTTCCCTACTACTGTTACGCCTATCATTCAATTTGGTGCTGTGCCAGTATTCATAGATATAACTATCCCTGAATATAACATCGATGTATCAAAGCTTGAAGAGGCATTAAGTCCTCGCACAAAAGCTGTTATGATTGCCCACTCTTTGGGAAATCCCTTCGACCTTAAAATCGTAAAATCTTTCTGTGACAAACATGGGCTGTGGCTGATTGAGGATAATTGTGATGCTCTTGGGTCTGAATTCACAATAAATGGAATCACAAAAAAGACCGGCACTTGGGGAGATTTAGGGACAAGCTCCTTCTACCCTCCCCACCATATAACAATGGGTGAAGGCGGTGCAGTATATACCAACAACCCGGAGCTTAACCGTATTTGCAGATCTTTCAGGGATTGGGGCCGCGATTGTTGGTGTATTGGTGGTGTCGATAATACGTGTAAACAACGCTTTACAGGACAATACGGAGAACTCCCAAAGGGATACGATCACAAATATGTTTACAGCCATTTCGGATTCAATTTAAAGGCAACAGACATGCAAGCCGCCATAGGGTGTGCCCAACTTGAGAAGTTGGACAAAATAGTTGAAGCCCGCCGCCGCAATTTTAAAGTTCTCTATGACGCACTGGTTGACACCCCGGGACTTATTCTCCCTGAACCTACCGGGAATTCCAATCCTTCCTGGTTTGGATTCCTCATTTCGGTAAAGGAAAATGCTGGGTTTACACGCAACCAGCTCTCCGGATATCTTGAAAGCAAGAAGATTCAAACCCGCAATCTTTTTGCGGGCAACCTCCTCAAGCACCCTGTATTTGACGAGATGCGTGCATCCGACGAAGGCTATCGTGTAGTTGGCGATTTGAAGAATACCGATTTCGTAATGAACAACACCTTATGGATTGGCGTTTACCCTGGGATGACCCCGGAAATGCTCCAATATATGATAGACTCAATTAAAGAATTCTGTAACAAAAATATTGCAAAATAATTATGAAAGTAGTTCTTCTAGCCGGTGGTTTTGGTACTCGCATAAGCGAAGAGTCGGCATTTAAACCAAAACCAATGATTGAGATTGGCGGTATGCCTATCCTGTGGCATATAATGAAAGAGTATGCGCACTACGGTCACACAGAGTTTATAATATGTGCCGGTTATAAGCAGGAGTATATCAAGGAGTGGTTTGCAAACTACTTTCTTTACAAGAGCGATATTTCGTTTGATTATCGTAACGGAAAGAACGAGATGACGGTACACACAAATGCTTGTGAACCATGGAAAGTTACAGTTGTTGACACCGGTTACAATACTATGACGGGTGGTCGTATCAAGCGCATTCAACCTTATATCGGTAACGAAACATTCTTGATGACTTACGGAGATGGAGTTTGTGATGTCGATATCAATAAACTTATTGACTTTCACAAAAGTCATGGCAAAAAAGCTACTCTTACTGCTGTTAAAATGGGACTGGATAAGGGTGTGCTTGACATAACAAAAGAGATGGCAGTAAAATCTTTCCGCGAAAAAAACATTAAAGATGGTGCTCCAATAAATGCCGGATATATGGTATTTGAACCTGCTATTTTTGATTATTTGGATGGTGACCACCAGTCTCTTGAGGGTGAACCGTTGGAAAGACTTGCAGCTGAGGGAGAATTGATGTCCTATGTACACGAAGGTTTCTGGCAGTGTATGGATAATATTCGTGAGAAAATGATGCTGGAGCGACTATTACTTGAGGATAAGGCTCCCTGGAAAAAATGGGAACAAGCTGTACCTAAATATTAAAAATTGTGATTGATCCTTTCAACAACTTCTATAAAGGCAAACGCGTCCTTGTGACCGGCCACACCGGATTCAAAGGCTCCTGGCTCTCCATCTGGCTTCACGAACTTGGTGCAGAGGTGATAGGAGTTGCACTTGAGCCCTTCTCAGACCTTGACAACTTTGTACTCTCCGGTATAGGCAGCAGAATAAAAGCAGATATTCGTGCAGATATTCGCGATGGCGAATGTATGAAGCAGATTTTTGCAGAATACCAGCCTGAAATTGTGTTTCACCTTGCAGCACAACCTCTTGTTCGATTGAGCTACGAAATCCCGGTTGAGACCTACGAAACCAATGTAATGGGAACCATAAATATTATGGAAGCAATACGCGCCACCAAGAGTGTAAAAGTGGGTGTAATGATTACCACCGATAAGTGCTACGACAACAAGGAGAAACTGACAGGCTATAAGGAGGAGGATCCATTAGGTGGTTATGACCCCTATTCTTCATCAAAAGGAGCCTGTGAATTGGCAATTCAATCCTGGAGAAATAGCTATTTCAATCCGGCAGATTATGGCACAAAACATACCATGTCCCTCTCCTCTGTTCGTGCCGGCAATGTGATAGGTGGTGGTGATTGGGCTCTCGACCGCATAATTCCGGACTGCATACGTGCACTTGAAGCCGGAAAACCGATAGAAATACGCTCGCCAAAGGCTGTACGTCCCTGGGAGCATGTCTTAGAACCCTTGAGCGGATATCTATTGCTAGCGCAAAAAATGTGGGAAAACCCTACTGAATATTGTGAGGGTTGGAACTTCGGTCCTGAAGTGAATTCGGTACTTACCGTCTGGGAGATAGCAACAGCAATGGTAGAAAATTTCGGATATGGTGAACTTAAGGATGTATCAAATCCCAACGCCCTACATGAAGCCTCCATACTGATGCTTGACATTACCAAAGCCAAAACACGTCTCGGCTGGTACCCACGTCTTGATGCAAAACAAACAATTTCCCTCACGGCCGACTGGTATAAAAGATATAAAAATGAGACTGTTTACAACCTCTGTAGAGAGGAGATAAAGTGGTTTTTGAGAAAATCAAATATAACTGAATGACGAACAATAAAATTATATTAGAGGATTTAAATCAAATAACAAATGCACCGATTGATTGGGGCAGATTTAATAACAAAACCATATTGATAAGTGGTGCAAATGGGTTTTTGCCGGCATATATTGTAGAGACCCTGCTGTTTTTGAATCATAAAGGTTTGATCAATGGTGCTAAAATCATAGGAGTGGTAAGGAATATTAATAAGGCGAAATCTAGGTTTAAATGTCATTTGAATAATGAGAATTTAGAATTTATAGTACAGGATGTATGTGAGCCCGTAAAAATTGACAAAAAGATTGATTTTGTTATTCATGCTGCAAGTCAGGCAAGCCCGAAATATTATGGTTTAGATCCTGTGGGAACATTGAGTGCAAATACATTAGGTACAATCAATTTGCTTAAATTAGCACAAACTCATTCCGTCGAATCTTTTTTATATTTCAGTTCCGGTGAGGTTTATGGTTCTCTTGATGACACCAAAATACCTACAAAGGAAAATGATTTCGGATATTTGGATCCAACAAATGTCAGGTCATGTTATGCTGAGAGCAAAAGGATGGGGGAAACTATATGTGTTTCGTGGGTACATCAACATAATGTACCAATTAAGATTGTTCGACCTTTCCATACTTACGGGCCAGGGATGGCATTAGATGATGGAAGAGTATATGCTGATTTCGTTTCGGATATTGTCAATAATCGCAATATTGTTTTAAAAAGCGACGGAAGTGCAAAAAGGGCTTTTTGTTATATATCCGATGCGACAATCGCTTTTTTCCTTGTTTTATTGAAGGGTGAAATTGGTGAAGCTTACAATGTAGGAAATCAAGAATGTGAGATAAGCGTATATGATTTAGCCCATAAATTGGTAACTTTATTTCCCGAAAAAAAATTAAAAGTAATTATAAACGAAGAACAAAATACCGGGTACCTAAAAAGTAATGTATCCCGAATTTGCCCGGACTTAACTAAAATAAACAGTTTGGGCTGGACTCCCCAAACAAATATGGATTTAGGATTTTATAGAACAATATTAAGTTATGAATAAGCTGATTGATATATTTAAAGAATTCAACACAGGGGGTATTGATAAGTGGAATTATATTGATAAAATGTATTGTATCCATTCTGTTCTTTTTGACTACGCCGAATATATCGATAAAACGAATATCTCCTCCATTGAAATTATTGATAATGAGGTTTTGATGACATTTCGTGATTCGGGAATCCGTTTCATTTGTTCGAGGAATGACAAACGTTTAGCTCCATTGGAGACTTTAAATTTTGGAAATTACGAACAAGACGAATTATCAATGCAACTTAAATTAATTGAAGAAGATCATAATGTTTTTGATATCGGGGCCAATTATGGTTGGTATGCAATGCATATTGCAAAAGAAAAACCTAAAGCTCATATTTATTCTTTTGAGCCTATTCCAAATACTTTTAATTTTTTAAATAAAAATGTCTCTCTGAATAATCTTACGAATATCATCACTTTTAATTTTGGTTTTTCTGACAATGAGGGTGTATTTAATTTTTATTTAAATCCCAAACTCTCCGTTAATGCAAGCCTGGCTAATGTCTCTGAAGATAAAGAGATTTCTAATGTTGAGTGTTCCGTAAAAAGATTAGATAACTTTGTACAGGAACAGAAAATAAGTGTGGATTTTATTAAATGTGATGTTGAGGGTGCTGAATTACTGGTTTACAAAGGCGGAATCAATACCATTAAAAGAGATTGTCCGATTATTTTTACAGAAATGTTGAGAAAATGGAGTGCTAAATTTAATTATCACCCAAATGATATAATATATTTATTTAAAGATTTAGGATATTCTTGTTTTACTACTAATAAAGATCATCTATTACCTTTTAACACTATGGATGAAAATACGGTAGAAACAAATTTCTTTTTTTTACATAATGAAAAACATTGTAATCAGATAGGCCTATTTACAAAACAATAACAAACATTACTTACAAAAGAGAATGAAAGCATCTGATTATATAGTTTCATTTCTTTCAGAGAGAGGAGTAAATGTCGTCTTCGGATATATCGGCGGGATGATAACTCACCTCGTGGATTCTCTGGCAAATTCTAAGGACGTACAATATATTCAAACTTATCATGAACAAACTGCGGCTATTGCGGCGGAAGGATATGCTTTGGAAAGCGGAAAATTAGGTGTAGCCATTTGTACAAGTGGTCCCGGCGCCACTAATATGATGACAGGAATAGCAGACGCATATTTCGGATCAATACCTGTGTTGTATATATCTGGACAAGTTAACACTCACGAGTATAAATATAATAAGCCGATTCGTCAGCAAGGTTTTCAGGAAACGGATATCGTAAGTATTGTAAAGCCAATCACCAAATATGCTGTCATGATTGATGATGCTTATAATTTGCGTTACGAATTGGAAAAAGCTGTTCATATTGCCACTACAGGAAGAAAAGGACCTGTTGTAATAGATTTGCCGATGGATATTTCCAGAGCGGAAATTGATCCTTTTAAACTGAAATCTTATGTGCCGGAAGTTGAAAAATTTGATAGTTATAATCTCTCAGATGTGGTTTCTCTCATAAATTCTGCATCAAGACCAATGTTACTCGCAGGCGGAGGATGTCAGAGTGAAAAAAGTAAAGAGTTGCTAACTGCTTTTATAAAGCAGACACAAATTCCGGTTGTAACATCATTGATGGGTAAAGGTGCAGTTGATGAAACATATATCAATCACATGGGCATGATCGGCAGTTATGGAAATCGTTGTGCAAACATGGCCATTGCGGAGTCTGACCTATTATTGGCATTTGGGACAAGATTAGACACCAGACAGACGGGTGCTATGGTGGAGGAATTCCTGCCGAAAGCAAAAATTATCCATGTGGATATTGATAAAAATGAGCTTGAGCATCATAGATTGAGCAATCGTATCAAGGTGAATTTGCCTGTGGAAGAATTCCTACAACAATTGATGCAATATTCGGTGTCTCCAAAGGAAAATGCTGATTGGATTCAACGCATACGACAACTCAAATCCAAGTACAATCAATATAATGAGGTTGAAAGGTTTGTGGAAAACAAAGCACCATACAGATTTATTCAGGCACTGAACAATGTCACTCAGGAAGATGATATAATAACAGTTGACATTGGCCAAAATCAAATGTGGGCTGCTCAGATGGTGCAATTGAAAAAAGGACAGAAATTCATTACCAGCGGCGGCCTGGCCCCAATGGGATTTTCGCTTCCCGTGGCTATAGGAATGGCATTCGCCAGTCCTGATAAAACCATTTATGCAATAACAGGAGATGGGGGACTCCATATCTCTATCCAGTCGTTGTTGCTCATTTCCCAATATAATCTAAATATTAAGATAATAGTTCTCAACAATAATGCGCTGGGTATGATAACCCAATTTCAGTCATTATATTTTGATGGCAGAATGAAAGGGACCACTTCCCACAGCGGTTACCTAAATCCTGATTATAAGGGAATTGCAAAAGCTTATGGGTTAAATTACATTGCAAGAAATGAAGAATCTTTGAGTACTATAAAGGAAGATTTGGCAATTCATAATATTTTTTACGAATACCAAATAGATGACCTGACGACGGTCTCCCCAAAATTGGAATATAACAGACCCATAAACCAACCTTCTCCACAGATTAATGAAAATGAATAAAGAGATTTTGAAAAAAATAAGTGTATTGATTCCTTGCTATAACGAGGAAGAGAATGTGGTACAGATAGCGTCGGCTGTATCGAATGAAATCAAGAGCAATCTGCCCAATTACGATTACGAAATAGTCTTTATTGACAATAACTCTAAGGATAGTACTCGCCCGCTAATCCGGGAAATTTGTAAGAGAAATCCCAAGGTTAAGGCTATTTTCAATGCTAAAAACTTCGGTCCGGTCAACAGTCCGTATTATGGATTGCTACAAACTGGTGGAGATTGTACAATTTTGTTATGTTGTGATTTTCAGGATCCTGTGGAGATGATACCTCTTTTGGTAGATGAGTGGGAAAAGGGAGCAAAAATAGTCTCTTGCATTAAAACAAAAAGCAAGGAAAATAAAGTAATGCGTTTTATAAGAACATGTTACTACAAGATCATCAAAAAGATGTCTTCAATAGAACAGATTGAGCATTTTACTGGCTTCGGACTATATGACAAGTCATTTATCGATGTTTTGAGAAACTTAGAGGATCCAACTCCTTTCTTAAGAGGAATTGTCGCGGAATTGGGTTATAAAAGAGTTTCGATTGAATATACTCAAGCAAAAAGAAGAGCCGGTAAACCAAAAAACAGTTTTATGGATTTGTTTGAGTTTGCTATGCTAAGTTTCACCTCATATACGAAGGTTGGGATGCATCTTGTGACAATAACAGGCTTTATACTAGCCGTATTGTCAATATTGGTAGGTTTAGTATACTTAGTACTCAAATTAATCTATTGGGACCGATTTTCTGCGGGTATTATGCCTATGTTGATAGGATTATTTTTCCTTCATGCCGTCGAACTTGTATTTATCGGCTTGGTAGGTGAATATGTAATGAGTGTAAATACACGTGTTATGAAAAGACCATTGGTAATTGAGGAAGAAAGAATCAATTTTGAAACTGAAAACTCTGTTACTGAATAAAGTGCGCTGCAAATGGTATTAAGCGGTTTTACGCTCTTCGTCGATGATTTGCAAGAAATTATTACTAACTTTGAAAGTTAAGAATAAAACGCGCAAATCCTTATGTTTGATATCAATAAATTCATTTCCAAATACATAACAAAACGGGATAAAAGTCTTTTTATAAAAGACATTGAAGCCAATCGGCATCAGCTCGAAGAGGCAATCCGTGATAAGAGAGTATGCGTAATCGGAGGTGCCGGAAGCATAGGCTCCTCATTCATTAAAGCCCTGCTCCCGTTCAGACCATCTTCCCTTGTGGTCATTGATTTAAGTGAAAATGGTCTTGTAGAACTTACCAGAGACCTCAGGTCAACTGAAAGTATGTTTTTACCGGATGATTACCGTACATACACACTTGACTTTGCCGACCCGTTGTTTGAACAGTTGTTCCTTCGTGAGAAAGGTTTTGACATTGTTGCAAATTTTTCTGCCCACAAACATGTCCGTAGCGAACGCGACACTCTCTCCGTACAGGCACTTATTGTAAACAATGTTTTCAAGGCAAAAGAGCTGATGGAGCTCTTATCCAAATATCCTCCTAAACATTTTTTCTGTGTCTCAACAGACAAAGCGGCAAATCCCGTCAATATTATGGGAGCCAGTAAACTTCTGATGGAAAAGCTGGTGATGTCATACTGTGACCGTTTTCCGGTAACCACTGCCAGATTTGCCAATGTTGCGTTTTCTAATGGTTCACTCCCCGACAGTTGGATCAGCCGAATGATGAAAAAACAGCCTTTGGTAGCTCCATCCGATGTTATGAGGTACTTCGTTTCACCTCAGGAAAGTGGAGAGATATGTATGTTGGCATGCATTCTTGGAAAGAGTGGAGAGATCTTTTTCCCGAAACTGGAACAAGAGCAAATGACCACTTTTTCTGCCATTTGCGATAAGTTTGTAGAGGAGTTTGGCTATACAAAAAAAGAATTTAGCAACGAGAATGAAGCGCGTTTGTATGCTTCACAGATGAAAGAGGGCGACAAGGAATATCCCGTATTCTATTTTAAGAGCGACACTACCGGAGAAAAGGATTTCGAGGAGTTTTTCGTTCCCGGAGAAAAGGTAGATATGGAGAGTTTTACATCGCTTGGAGTAATCAAATATAACAGGCATTGCACAGTTGATGAAACATCCGGACACCTCACTACACTTGAGTATCTTTTTAGGTCTCCTGAGTGTACTAAAGCCGGTATCGTCAAGACTTTATGTACTATTCTCCCCAACTTCGAACATGAAGAAAAGGGCAAGAATCTGGATCAGAAAATGTAACGAATGATGTTTGACAAGATTGCGGCATATATCAGGGAACTCTATAATTCACAGGATTTTATTCCTCTCAGCGCACCGGTCTTTACAGGTAATGAGAAGAAATATCTGGAGGAGTGTATCGATTCCACTTTTGTCTCCAGCGTAGGAAAGTTCGTTGATCAGTTCGAAGAAATGGTTGCCAATTACACCGGCGCCCAAAAAGCTGTGGTTTGTGTTAATGGAACCAATGCCCTCCATTTGGCTCTGATGCTTGCAGGTGTGAAGCGCAATGATGAAGTGATCACTCAGGCTCTCACCTTTGTTGCTACCTGCAATGCGATCAGTTATATCGGAGCCCACCCCATCTTCATCGATGTTGACCGAGATACAATGGGGCTCTCCCCTACTGCGGTGGATCGCTGGTTAAATGCCAACGCTGAACTACACGGCGAAGAGTGTTTCAATAAAAATACCGGCCACAGGATCAAGTGTTGCGTACCGATGCATACATTCGGTCATCCCGTACACCTCGATGAACTTATGAAGGTTTGCAACAAATGGCATCTGGAACTGGTAGAAGATGCCGCCGAGAGTCTTGGCTCATTTTACAAAGGAAAACATACCGGTACTTTCGGCCGAATAGGTATAATTTCCTTCAATGGAAATAAAACCATTACCACCGGAGGTGGAGGAATGCTACTTTTCAATGATGAAGAACTTGCCACCCGAGCAAAACACCTCACTACGCAGGCAAAGAGACCCCATAAATGGGAATTTTATCACGACGAAGTGGGCTACAATTACCGTATGCCCAATATCAATGCTGCCCTCGGATGCGCTCAGATGGAGAACCTCGAACAATTTGTGCTTAACAAACGAGAAACAGCCTCCTCTTATGCTGCTTTTTTCAAAGATATTGAGGGATTAGAGTTTTTTACCGAACCTGCAGGCTGCCGCTCAAATTATTGGCTCAATGCGCTGATTATGAAAGATAGGGAAACCCGTGACAGTTTCCTCCAATATACTAACAACAACGGGATTATGACACGCCCCATCTGGGAGCTTATGAACCGGCTTCCGATGTTCCGCAACTGTCAGACAGACGGACTTAAGAACACCGAATGGCTTGCAGATAGGGTTGTAAATATTCCAAGTAGTGTAAATATACACTCATTATCCAAAAATCAGATCAAGTGAACAAAGTTATTATCATAGCTGAGGCAGGTGTAAACCATAACGGTAGTCTTGAAATGGCCAAACGACTTGCAGATGTCGCAAAAGAGGCTGGAGCAGATTATGTAAAGTTTCAGACCGGTATTCCAAGGTTACTGATATCCAAATTTGCAGTAATGGCAGACTACCAGAAGAAGAATGTGGGTAGTGAGGAAAGTCAGCTTGAAATGATTGAAAAGATATCACTCACATTCGACGATTTTACTGAATTGAAAAGTTACTGTAATGAGATAGGAATAAAATTCCTCTCTACGCCTTTCGATATGCCATCAGTGGATTTTCTTAGTGGATTTGGTATGGACTATTTTAAAATCCCGTCTGGGGAGGTTACAAATCTCCCCTATTTGCGTAAAATTGCGCAACTGGGCATACCTGTTATCATGTCTACTGGCATGTGCGAGCTTAAAGAAATAGAAGATGCATTGAAGGTCTTGACTGATAATGGACTCTCTTTGGAAAGCATTTCACTTCTCCATTGCAATACCGAGTACCCTACTCCTATGCAGGATGTCAATCTAAGGGCAATGAATACCCTCAAAGAGAGATTTGGTGTAAAGGTAGGATATTCTGACCATACCGAAGGAATTGAAGTTCCAATTGCTGCTGTAGCTATGGGAGCGGAAATAATTGAAAAACACTTTACCCTTGACAAGACATTATCCGGACCTGACCATATTGCTTCACTAGAACCGCATGAGTTGAAGGCAATGGTAGATGCTATTAGAAATATCGAAATAGCCCTAGGTAGCGATGAAAAGATTGTCACCATCAGTGAACGAAAAAATATTGCCATTGCAAGAAAAAGCATTGTGGCAGCAAAAGATATTAAGGCAGGAGAGCAATTCACAGAGGAGAATCTCACTGTGAAACGTCCCGGTACCGGTATCTCTCCAATGAGATGGGATGAAGTGATAGGACTCACGGCTAAACGAGATTTTTTGGAAGACCAATTGATTGAGATATGAGGAAAATCTGCTTTGTAACAGGAACTCGTGCCGAATATGGCCTTTTAAGCCGCCTTATGCGCCTAGTACAGGAGGATTCAAACCTGCAATTGCAGATTATTGCTACTAACATGCATCTCTCAAAAAAATTCGGTGAAACTTATCGAGAAATTGAAAATGATGGGTTCAGGATTGATAAAAAAATCCCGATAATTGATGATACTGCTGAGGACTCCCCTATTTCCACACTGAAAGCAATGTCAAAGGGACTAAAAAGGTTTGGAATAGCCTACTCGGAGCTCAAACCTGACCTTATCGCCATTCTTGGAGACAGATATGAGATGCTTTCTGCTGCAACTGCTGCATTGATTTCCAGAATTCCGATAGCCCATCTTTATGGAGGAGATGTTACTGAGGGTGCTTATGATGATGCAATCCGACATTCCATTACTAAGATGAGCTCACTTCATTTCACCTCATGCGAAGAATATCGAAAGCGTGTCATACAACTTGGCGAGAATCCGGATAGAGTCTTCAATGTAGGTTCTATTGGAGTGGAGAATATCAAGAAAATCCCATTGATGGAGAAAGAAGAGCTTGAGAACTCTCTTAATTTCAAATTCAATGACCGCACAATACTTGTCACATATCATCCTGAAACTCTTGGAGGTGATTCTAAAACAGGTATTCGTGAGTTGCTCGCAGCTATATCGAAATATCCTGAGCTTAGAATGATATTTACAATGCCCAATTCGGACACCGGCCATCAACCGATTGTGCAAGCCATTGAAGAGTATGTAAAACAACATCCGGATAGCTCCAAAGCCTTCACTTCTCTGGGAGTAAAACGCTATCTTTCAGTACTGCAGTATGTCAAGGCGGTTGTAGGCAATTCCTCAAGCGGAATTGTTGAAGTACCCTCATTCGGAATCCCTACTCTCAATATAGGTGACCGTCAGAAAGGCCGTATCGCTTCCCAGAGTGTGGTTCACTGCGCCAATGACAGAGAATCCATATCAAAGGGTATAGAGCATGTTTTATCCCCGGAACATCAGGTACTTTCTGCGAATAGTATCAACCCATATGAAAAAGAGCGGTGTGCAGAGACCATTTACGAAATCATTTCATCTTATGATCTTCAAAACTGCACTAACAAGAGTTTTTATGATTTGAAATAATGAAAAATAACAGCAATATACTTATTACAATCTGTGCAAGAGGAGGTTCAAAAGGCATCCCGGGTAAGAACATCAAGGAAGTAAACGGAAAACCCCTTATAGCATATACCATTGAAGCAGCCAGACGTGTAAAAGAGAAATTATCCGAATGCAGGGTTGATATTGAGCTCTCTACCGATTCGGAGGAAATAAGAAAATGTGCAGCAGAGTATGGTCTGAAATCCGACTACCAACGCCCGGATTATCTGGCTAACGATACGAGCGGCAAAGTGGACGCCATTAGAGATCTTGTGCTTTATTCGGAAAAGAAGAATGACTGTAAATATGATTTTGTGGTGGACCTGGATGTTACTTCACCGATAAGAACAACTGATGACATAATCAATTGTCTCAATATGTTTAATGAAGATGGCGAACTTAAGACGGTCTTTTCGGTTAATCACTGTGCCAGAAATCCCTATTTTAATCAAGTTGAGGAGAAAGCGGACGGTTATTGCAAACTTGTAATTGAAGGCAAGTATCTCTCAAGGCAGACTGCACCTAAAGTTTACGATATGAATGCCTCTATTTATGTTTATCGGCGTCCATTTTTCGATACAGATTCCTCAACACCTCTGACTGATAAAACAAAAGCCTATGTAATGGACCATATCTGTTTTGATCTGGACGAACCTCACGACTACGACTATCTCTCTTTCCTGGTATCAATCAAACGAATTGAATTATAATGAAAATTCTGATTATAGGACTTGGCTCCATAGCAAAAAAGCACATTGCAGCAATACGTTCTATTGAAAGCAATGCTTCAATCTACGCATTGAGGTCACAACACAATGCGCAGGCCTATGACGGAATCACAAATCTTTACTCATTTGATGAGGCATCAAATATTGGTTTTGATTTTGCCATAATATCCAATCCAACATCAGAGCATAAACACACCATACAAAAGCTTTTGGAATTCAAAATTCCACTCTTTATAGAAAAACCGGTAGCCTCCTCGCCCATCGACGATCTCATAAATAGCATCAAAGAGAGCAGAATATTGACATACGTAGCCTGTAACCTTCGATTTCTTGAAGTTATGCAATTTTTAAAAGAACGTGTCGAATCGGGAAACACACCCGGAAGAATCAATGAAGTTAATGTATATTGTGGTTCCTATCTTCCGGAATGGCGTCCCGGAACCGATTTTAGGGAATCATATAGCGCTAAGCCGGAAATGGGAGGAGGTGTTCACCTCGATCTGATTCACGAATTCGACTATATATGCTGGATTTTTGGAGTGCCTGAGCGTCACAAGGCCTTTTGCCGGAGCAAATCATCTCTTGCGATTGACGCAATAGATTATGCAAAATATCTTCTCTTTTATGAAGATTTTACCTGCGACATAACGCTCAACTACTTTAGAAGGGACTACAAAAGAGAGATTGAGATTCTATTTGATACGGTAACATGGAAGATGGACCTGGCTAAAAACTCTATTACCAATTCTAATGGGGTTGTAATTTTCCAGTCAGAGCAAAGTGTTGCTGATACCTATACCGGGCAGATGAGGTACTTCTTCGATCTTGTCTCAAATAGTGAGAAAGATTCTTTCAATGATATTATATTTGCAAATGAGATTTTGAAATTATGTCTGGATTATGAAAGACCTTGAGAATAAAATAGTAATTGTTGCCGGCGGCAGAGGATTAATCGGAAGAGAAATTGTAAAACAGTTCAAGGAAAGTAATTCGATTGTAATAGATGCGGATTTGGCCAATGAAACCTCCTCGGAAAATAATACTTTCAAGCTTGATCTTGCTGACAATTCCTCTATTGACGCTCTTGTTTCCTTTGTTATTAAAAAGTATGGACGTATTGACGGACTTGTAAATGCCGCCTATCCTCGCACACAAGATTGGGGAAAGTATTATTTCGAAGACTCCCCTTTTTCCCACTGGGAAAACAACATTAATCTTCAGATAAATCCTATTTTTTACCTCAACCAGCAGGTCCTGAAAGTTATGAAGGAACAGAAATATGGCTCTATAGTCAACTTCGGCTCCATCTATGGAATTGTTGGAAATGATTTTACCATATACGAGGATTACAACGGAACTTCTCCTGCAGAATATTGCACAATAAAAGGTGCAATAATCAACTTTACACGTTACCTCGCCTCATATTTTGGGAAGTACAATATAAGAGTAAACTGTGTCTCTCCCGGAGGCATCTTTGACAATCAACGAGAGGAATTTGTTAAGAAATACACTCACAAATGCCCAATGAAACGGATGGGTAATCCTGATGATATCGCTCCAATCTGCCTCTTCCTTGTGTCAGACGGGGCTAAATATATTACCGGACAAAATATAGCCGTAGATGGCGGCTGGACAGCCATATAATACAATGATAAAGAATAATGCCATAAGCAACTCAGCTACAATACTGGATGCGCTTAAGTTACTTAACGATTTTACTGTTATCGGACTTACTTTGTTTGTGACTGACCCCTCTAACAGGGTTGTCGGCACAATCACCGATGGAGATATCCGTAGAAGATTGGTTGGAGGAGGAGCTTTGACTGACTGCGTCACAACTGCTATGAACAACGAATTCTCATTCTATTCATCTAATGAGAGTGACACGGTAGAATCATTTCATAAGATCAAACAAAGGGGAATAAAAGTCATTCCAATACTTGATCAGGAGTTGAGACTGGTTGGAATTATCGACACTGCTAAACAAAAGTCTATGCTCCCTGTAGATGCTGTGTTAATGGCAGGTGGTAAAGGAGAACGTCTAAGACCTTTAACTGACACTACTCCCAAACCGCTTCTCAAAGTGGGAGATAAAACCATCATTGACCATAATATTGACCGTCTGCTATCGTACGGCATCAAACACATTTCAGTTACAGTAAATTACCTTAAAGAACAATTGGAGGAGCACTTCTCCAAGCCAAGAAACGGCGTAACAATCAATACCATTAGAGAGCCAAAATTTCTTGGAACCATCGGATCAGTTAAGTTTGTGGAAACATTCCATAATGACACAATATTGGTAATGAATTCAGATCTTTTCACCAACATCAATTACGAGGATTTCTATCTCGACTTTGTTAGACGTGAATCAGATATGTCGGTCGCTGCTATCCCCTACTCCGTTTCTATCCCTTATGGGATTCTGGAAATTGAAGAAGGTTCGATTACGGCTCTTGCAGAAAAACCGACTTACAACTACTACGCAAATGCCGGCATCTATCTGATAAAGAAAGAAATGCTCTCACTGATACCAGACAATGAGTATTTCGATGCTACGGATCTGATTGAACTTCTAATTTCACGTGGCTCAAAAGTTGTCAGGTTCCCAATCACAGGCTACTGGATCGACATCGGTAAAAACGAAGATTACAAGAAAGCCAATGAACTGGTAAGGCATATTGTGGATAAGTAACAACTAATTCGATTGATTGAAATAGCGACATTTTTTATCTCATATTAGTAATTTAAACAAGAATTGATATTATGAAGGATATTGCAATATATGGAGGTGGCGGGTTTTCAAAGGAAATAGCCTGTCTGATAAACTGTATCAATGAAAAAGAACCTGTTTGGAATTTTATTGGCTTTTTCAATAGGGATAAGAAGATTGGTGAAGAAAATGAATATGGTAAGGTCCTAGGCGATATTCCTGAATTAAATGCCTGGGAAAGTGAATTGAACATTGTGATTGCAATCGGCAATCCAGAATCTGTTTTTAAAGTTGCCAGCGAAATTAAAAATGACAACATTGTTTTCCCTAACCTCTTTTCTCCGGACACAGTATTCCTGGACAAAAACAATATTTCCTTTGGAAAAGGTAATATCATATGTGTCGGTTGTAGTTTTTCATGTAATGTAAAAATAGGAGACTTTAACATTTTCAATGGAAGAATTAATATCGGACACGATGTAAGTATAGGTAATTTCAATGCACTAATGCCTTCAGTCAAAATATCTGGAAATGTCTCAATTGGTAATCGTAACTTTTTCGGTGTATCTAGTGTAGTCCTTCAAAAAATGAAAATAGGCAACCAAGTTCGTCTGGGCGCATCAAGTGTACTGATGACAAAGGTAAAAGATGGGAATTCTTATGTAGGAAACCCAGCTACAATTTTTAAATTCTAAGCAGGGCAAAACAGAAAAGTAGACCAGAAATATTGTACAATAAACAAACAACCTTTGATTATGGATATTAAAAAGTTTATAGAAAATTTCGCTTTTCAGTTTGATGAAACTGATTCTTCTCTATTCGATGCTGAGACCGAGTTCAAGACACTAGATGAATGGTCATCCTTTGTTGCTCTGACAATAATCGCTATGGTTGATGAAGAATACGGCGTCCAAATAAAGGGTGATGACATCCGCAATTCTAAGACAATACAAGATCTCTTTGATCTCGTTGAAAGCAGAAAATAATACCATTTTATATTGATTTATGAGCAAAGAATCCTATAATCCATTTTCATTAAAAGGGAAAAGAGTCCTGGTTACAGGGGCTTCTTCAGGCATCGGAAGAGCTATTGCTATCGAATGTTCCAGAATGGGCGCACAGGTACTTATTACTGCAAGAAACGATGTGCGTCTAGCAGAAACATTATCTATGATGGATAGTGCTGACAATGCAATGTACATAGCAGACCTAACGGATGATTCTCATATTGATGCCTTGGCAAAATTTGCAGGTAACATTGACGGTCTGGTAAATTGCGCCGGTATAGTAAAACACGTACCGTTCCGTTTCAACTACAGAGAGTACCTTGATTCTGTAATGGAAGTAAATTTCTTTGCACCCACTACACTCACCCAGCATTTTATTAAACGCAAACAGCTAAACAAAAACGCCTCTATTGTGTTTATCTCCTCTATTATGGGAGGATTTGTGTCTAACGTTGGTATAAGTAGCTACTCTGCATCCAAGGGTGCTATAGCTGCAATGTCAAAATCCCTGGCTCTTGAGTTGGCTCCAAGAGGCATAAGAGTCAACTGTATCAGTCCCGGCATGGTTGACACAGCACTTATGGCTGACGGAATTGTTTCGGATGTGCAACTGGAAAAGGACCGATTAAATTACCCTCTTAAGAGATATGGCAAACCAGAGGATATCGCCTGGACTGCTGTCTACCTGCTCTCTGATGCCACTGCCTGGATGACAGGATCAAATATAGTAATTGACGGAGGTTATACCTGCATATAGTTATGGAAGCATATATCAAAGCAATATCTTATTATCTACCTGAAAAGGTTTTGACCAACGAAGAACTAGTCAAAGAATTCCCCGAGTGGAGTGTTGAGAAAGTCTCTTCAAAAATCGGTATTTCCCGGCGCCATATTGCCGCTCCAAACGAGACTGCAGGAGATATGGCATTTAAAGCAGCTAATAAATTGTTTGAAGAAAACAACATCAATCCGGCTAATATTGATTTTATGATGCTTTGCACACAATCACCGGATTACTTCCTCCCCTCTACTGCTTGCATTCTTCAGGATAGGCTCAATATACCTACATCCACTGGAGCTTTAGACTTTAACCTTGGTTGTTCCGGATACATCTATGGTCTAGCTCTCGCTAAAGGACTCATTGTGTCTGAAATTGCCCGTAATGTACTTCTTCTTACATCAGAAACCTATACCAAACATCTGCATTCCAAAGATAAGGGAAATAGAACAATTTTTGGCGATGCAGCAGCTGCTACACTTGTGTCTGCGGATGGTTTTGCGAGAATAGGAGAATTTATTCTTGGAACAGATGGTATCGGTGCTCAAAATCTGATTACCAAAACCGGAGCTTTCAGGCAGAAAGAATCATCCGGCGAGTGCATTTATGATGAGAATGGAAACCCTATTTCCGATGATTTTCTCTATATGAACGGTAGTGAGATTTTCAGTTTCACGCAAAGTGTTGTCCCTGAAATGGTAAATAATCTCCTTGTAAAACACAAATTGAACAAAGATGAAATCAACTTATTTATCTTTCACCAGGCGAATAAGTATATGCTCAATTTCCTTAGAAAGAAAATCGGAATTAATGAAGAAAGCTTTTACTACTTTATGGATAATGTGGGTAACACCGTATCCTCAACAATACCGATAGCATTATTAGAAGCTCACAAATCGGGCGACTTGAAGGGCAAAGTCATGCTTTCCGGATTTGGAGTAGGTTATTCCTGGGGCGGTACGATACTGGAAATTGTTTAGCATATACTAACATGGGAGTAATAGTCAGACAAAGCATTAAGGGAACTGTTGTTACCTATTTGGGGGCAGCGCTGGGTTTCTGTACTACCTTTTTTGTTCTGACCAGGTACCTTACTGCAGAAGAGGTTGGGTTGACCAAAGTAATGATGGATGCAGCGGTTTTACTTGCAGGCTTAGGCCAGCTGGGTACCAACACATCCATTATGCGTTTCTTTCCTCATTTCAATGATGAGAAAAATGGGGACCATGGGTTCTTTTTCTGGACTATCTTGGTTCCATTTATTGGGATTTTGATCTACAGCATCCTCTTTGTGCTCTTAAAAGTACCCATATGTAATTTTTTTGCAGAGAATTCGCAATTATTTGTTGATTACTTCTATTTTGTTATTCCCTTAGCTTTCTTTATGCTCTACACAACAGTTTTTGAAACAAACTCCAATGTACTGCAAAGAATAGCTGTTCCAAAATTGATACGTGAGGTGGGCATTCGGATAATGCTCCTGGCAACTTACCTTCTATATGGATTCAAGATAATTTCTTTGGACGGAATGATGGTATCATTCTGCGTCATTTATGCCATTGCAACTCTACTAAATATCATTTATTTACTCACGCTCAGAAAGATATCATTCAAGCCTGACTTCAAATTCATAACGAAAGAAATCAGAAGAGAGTACTTGATGTACACATTGTTTCTAATCCTTGCGGCCTTGGGTGGATTGATTACACCCAGCATCAACTCTTTTTTTGTGACTGCAAAAATGGGGCTTGAATCAACCGGAATCTTTACCATTGCAACCTATGTAACATCAGTCATAGGAATGGCATATATATCTCTGAACAACATTTCTCAACCTCTGCTTTCCCAGGCAATCCGGAACAAGGAGATGGAGGAGGCTGATAAGTTGAGTAAGAAAGTATCTTGTCACCAACTTATTATCTCTACACTTGTATTTCTTCTGATATGGATTAATATAGATTTGTTCTTTGATATTCTCCCAAATGGTGATTTGTACCGTAAAGGCAAATATGTTATTTTAATACTTGGCATATCAAAAGTAATATTCACAACCTTGAATATCAGCGGTTCCGTGCTGAGTTATTCAAACTACTACTATTATTCATTGTTGCTTTCATTCTTACTGACAGGAATAGCTATAATATTAAACCTTTTCCTGATTCCTTTGTATGGAATGGAAGGCGCCTCTTTTGCCACCCTTATTTCTTATGCATTAATCTTTATACTACAATTGGCTCTTGTCAAATGGAAGGTAGGCGTAAATGTACTGACCTGGAATCATCTTATAATAGTTGTTGGAATGATTATGTTGTTTGTTGCTAATTTCTTCTGGAACAGACATTTAACACCAGTTATTCAAATTTCTTTTGACAACTCACTGCTGGCAACCATCATAGATTGTATTATCAGGACTGCATTATTCGGCAGTATCTCTCTTGTAGCATTGTATTTTAGCAGAATATCCGAAGAAATCAATGGCATTATCAGAAAAATACTCAAACCCCTATGGAAAACGCAATAGACATATTCTACAAAATTGAACAAGAATACAATCTTTTTGATCTCAAAGAAGAGGATTGCGCTGCACCCTGGGATTTGTTCAGGCACCAGGTTCTAATAAGGATTGCCACGCCGATTAACAAGAATCAGAGGATTAAACTTACACCGAAAAAATTAATACAGTTTGCACCTATTCTATTCAAATCTCTTTTTGAGTTAAACAAAAAAAAATGTAGCACATTGCTCTTTTCCACAAACAGATATTCTGACAAAGATGGATTGTGGTATGATAAGGCAAGTGATGATATAGGGAGATTTTTCAAAAAACATCAAGGTGGCCTGCTTGACCTTGACGACTTAAAACCCGGCAACAAATACAAAAACAAAGTCCTATACAACCCTCTTCCAATATTCAAATTTACTCACAAAGATTACTCTAACCTCTCTGAGAATACATATCAAAAAATCAGAGATGCATACACTAATAATGTACCCGGACTCTCCATCCCCTATGAGTGTCTCAACTCACAATACCGTTCATTCCAACAAGAAAGAGCCTATTACACAAAGTTATTCAAAAAAGTATCCCCTGAAAGGATAATATTTGTACAGAATGGTGTACAAAAAGGCATGATAGCCGCTGCCAGAATTTGTGGTATTCCCATCTATGAAATGCAACATGCTGTCTATGGCAAACAGCATGTCTTATACCACTATCCTGAGATAGACAACATTGCCGATCAGTTTTATCCCGATGTGATTTTTACCTTCGGTCCAAAATGGAGTAAAGACTTCAAGATGCCAACTCGAATTGTTCCATTAGGTAACAGCTGCTTTTTTATTGGACCCGGCAATGTTGTTCGTGATTCAAACACTATTGTATTCATATCATCGATTGTACACGGTGCCTTCCTCTTCCCTATTGCTCGTGACTTAGCATCTTCCCATCCTGAGTTTAAAATCATCTTCAAACTCCATCCCGGGGAATTTTTCAGATATGATGAAATTATACAGAAATTCAGCGCAAACAACAATGTGGAGGTGGTCAGAAATGAAATAGACACCTCCTCCCTATTTGATGTAGCCGGACTTGTTGTCGCTATCAATTCTACCGCTCAGTATGAAGCACTTGACAAAGGGGCAAAAGTAGCAATATTAAAGGCGTCAAATTATTTATGGCAAGATGCTTGTTTTGATCATCCAAATCTTCATCTATTCGAAAGCATAGATGAGTTGGATGCCATCATTGCTTCTCCTTTACATAAAACCGAGCCTCTATTCTTCCGGAAATTCAATCCGGATGTGCTAAAAGAGTTTCTTACTTCTGAACCAACCCTCAAATAATAATCCCGTTATATGGTAGTCGATTCACTTCTTTTCAAAGTATATTACAAGTTATTGGCTGTTTGTATTTACAGATTCCAATTTGGAAAGTTTGGCAAAAAAAGCAGAATAGATGCACCGCTAAAGCTGGAAGGCAGAAAAAATATTCGCATAGGCAACAATGTCCATATCCATTACCGCACCTGGCTTGGATGTAAACCGCTCACCGGTTGCAAGACACCTAAACTTGTCATCGATGATGGATGCATCATAGGAAACTTCAACCATATATACTCCACCTCCTCCATACATATCGGCAAATGTGTGCTTACTGCCGACAAAGTTTATATATCTGACAATCTTCACAGCTATGAAGACCCTGAGACACCTATCCTCAAACAGCCTATCAGGCAACTTGCACAGGTTACTATCGGCGATGGCAGTTGGATTGGTGAAAATGTCTGCATCATAGGCGCGTCTGTTGGCAAGCACTGCATTATAGGAGCCAACTCAGTTGTAACTCGTGATATTCCGGATTATTGCATTGCTGTCGGCAGTCCGGCCAGAGTCATTAAAAAGTATAACACACAGAGTGGAGCCTGGGAAAAGGTTAATTAACGCCAATTGTCTTCAGCATCTCCTGTACCCTCACCTTGAAGGTATGATATGAAGTGATTATCTTATACCCTTTTAATGCACAATCACTCTTATCGTTAGCGAGAGCATCATCAATAAGGGCGAATAGTTCTTCCGTATTCCTATAGAGTCCCGCTTCTCCATTGGGGAAAAGTGACTCAATAAAAGGGTTCCAGTCGCAAATCTGATATGCACCGGCACCTGAGGCTTCAAACACCCTCTGATTTGCTCCGAATGAAGTTTGTTTGTGATGGATATTGAGAGCTATTTTGGTTCTTGCAAAGAGAGCATTAACCTCTTTAGGTGATATATTACGGTTTTTGAAGATATCTCGTTTTTCACGGAAAAACCATTTAACGGGATTCTTAAAATAGGGCTTATAGTGGCCATAAACGACTATTTTCCTATCAGGATAACGGGATACAATTTCTTTTAGGATTTTTGCCCGATGGGGACTGGTATAAATGGTACCGACAAATAGAATATCAATATCTTTCGCATCCCATCCGAGAGGATTTTTAGGAGGACAATAGACAGTTGTATCACAAGCAAGAGGCAGGAAGAAGGCTTTTTTCCCAACTGACTCATAGTACTCCACATCCTTTTTCTCAAAGCAGAAAACTGCATCTGCATGATCTATATGGTCCCGACACCTTTTACGATCCTTACGAAGAACGCTATCGTACATCCAAATAATCACCCTGGAACTCTGCCTGAACCAATCAAGAGTCTCATCAAGCAGGATGGTTCCGTTGTAACTAAAAACTATATCTGGAGAGAACTCTTTGAATACCGAGCGGATATAGTCATCATACCGCTCTCTACTCCGTTGCCTGAGCACCTCTTTCCTTGCTGAAGAGGCAAGTTTATGTCGCCATCTCAATACTCCCTTGAAAGGATGAATAGGCTCATCGTAGGTCTCAATGCGGATCTCATAGCCAAGCTCCCCGAAAGCTCTACCTACACTTTTCTGGTAATCGAAAAAAGGAGAAGATATAATTAAAACCCTTACCATCAAACAATTACTTATATAGCCCTTTCGTTTTCATTTCAGAAATCGACTCCTCATACTTATCTTCCATTACTTGCTGGCAGTCTACCCAGGAAGAAAATTTCCTGATGCCCTTTTCAAAATCATAGACCGGTTCAAATCCGAGCAGAGTCCGGGCTTTAGTAATATCTGCAAAATTGTGACGGATATCCCCGAGACGATAATTGCCGGAGACAGTTACAGGAACATCAACTCCATAGCATTTGACAAGTGTTTGTGCTACTGTTGAAACATCGGTTTGCACTCCTGTTCCGACATTGAATATTTCGCCATCCGCCAATGATGTTTCCAGAGCTGCTATGGTAGCATCTGCTACATCGTCTATATATACAAAATCTCTTGTTTCGTGTCCATCTTCAAAGACATTTATTCCATTTCCATTCTTGATGCGGGTAGAGAATATCGAAAGAATACCAGTGTAGGGATTGCTCAATGATTGTCCGGCACCATATACATTCTGGTAGCGGAAGGCCACGGGAGCTATGCCAATAGTTGGACAAACTGTCATTACAAGCTGCTCTTGAGTCTGCTTGGATATTCCATAAACAGATGTAGGATGTATCTTGCTCTCTTCCGTGGTGGACATCAACATTACCTCTGCCCCACAAACCGGACATTTGCACTCAAAATCACCCCTGGCCATATCTTCGTCCTTTCTACTCGCGGGAAAAACCTCACCGTGAACTTCACATTTATACCTGCCTTCGCCGTATATTGCTCGGGAAGAAGCCACTATGACTTTTTTAACGCTATGTTTTGAATTAGTTAATAGATCCAACATCAATGCAGTGCCTCCGATGTTGACATTGCTATACCTTTCAATCTCATACATACTCTGACCGGTACCGGTCTCAGCAGCAAGGTGTATGATAACCTCCTGCCCCTCGAGTGCACGAATCCAGTCTGCTCTTTTTGTAACAGACCCCCGGATAAATTGTACTTTATCCTTTATACTACGAAAAAGTGGTGATGTGTTTTCAGGGTCATTTCCGTGGATCTGCGGACTCAAATTATCCAGTACTGTTACGGAATACCCCTTGTCCAGTAGTTTCAAAGCAATATTAGAACCAATAAAACCTGCTCCTCCGGTTATTAGAATCCTGTCAAAAATCTTTTTATTCATCTTCTTTTTTTACAAAAAAACGGTATAAACCAAATGTAATAGAACCAATAAGTATAAAATACAATATACCTGAAAAAGCCAATGAAACTTTATAGCCTTTTATCACCGAATCAGGACGGAATTCAAAGCGGATCTCGTGGGTACCTGCGGGCACATTTAGGGCTCTTAAGAGATAATTGACACGGAAATGCTCAACCGGAGTGCCATCAATATAGGCCTTCCATCCGTAGGGATAGTAGACTTCTGAGAAGACTGCCGTTTTGTCGTATGCACAATGGCTCGTGTAGGTCAGCATATCCGGTGCATATGAAGTTAGTTCTATGTGGGCAGTGGGGTCCGTAGGTGTTGTTGAAGCAGTGACGAAATCAGCAAATATCTTGTCGGTCACAGCAACTGTAGCAGGTTCAATGACTCTGAGTGCATCACTCTCTTGGTTGGGCGTGTCAACCAGCATTATCTCATCCACAAACCAGGCGTTACCCAAACGTTCCTCATTAAGCATTGGCACAGGAGATCCATCTTGATTAACGATAATGTATTTGGCATTGAGCATATTGAACGCTTTGAGATTCATCTGTGAAAGATGTTCGTCTATAAGGTCCTGATATCTGCGAAGTTTAGCTGCGTGGTAGCCTCCTATGGACTTAAAATAATATGATGTACGGGACTCGTTATAGGTATCGGTAGTAAGGTTCAATACCCGAAAATGGGGATCAGTGTCCTTGAGTATCTCCTCCTCGTATGCATATTTTTGGAAATAGGAGTCGTTCTCTTTTTGGGTAACGAAATGATCTTCATTAAAGTATCTTCTGTTGACCGGCCACATATCTGCCACAACCAGCACTCCAAGTATGAGAGTAAAAAGTGCCGGTTTGATTTTTTGCTTTGCAAAAAGCAAAATCAGAAGCGCTGCAAGCAAAATGAATACGAAAGACCTAAAACAGTCATTCCGGAACATTGCAGCCCTCTGGTCTATGAGTGACTCCATAAACCAGTCGGGTAGTTGAGCAACCATATAGGCATCCCCGGAAGATGTGAAGTTGAAGAGGAGCCCTCCGAATAGCGCAAAGAATAGTGTTATGCCACCGGTAGTGCCGAATGCGATTAGGAGTGCCCTCTTGAGTTTCCCGACATCAATTTTACCCTCAAAAATCTCTTTCAGTGCGAGAAAACCGAGCAAAGGCATCGCTATCTGGGCTACCACTAGTATTGAGGATACCGTCCTGAACTTGCTGTATAGAGGAAAATAATCAAAAAAGAGTCTGGAAAACCACTCAAAATTGTGACCCCAGGAGAGAAGCACCGAGAAAATGGTTGCAATTAATAATCCCCACTTGTAGGGCCCCTTAACAATACAGATGCCCAACACAAAGAGAAAACAGACTATAGCACCAATGTAGACCGGTCCTGATGTGAATGGCTGCTCTCCCCAGTAGGTAGGAGCCGCAGAAGAAAGGTGTTTAACTGTTTGAGGATCAACACCCCTGGATTTGAGAGTTTCAGCAAAGCGCGAATCAGTGCCGATATTCGAAGCGGAGGCTCCTCCCCTGAAATTAGGTATCATCAAGGTAAAGGTTTCGCCGATACCGTAACTCCACTGTGTAGCATAGTCAAAGCTAAGCCCTGAGTCATTGTTTGAAGTTGCAACAGCCTCCTCTCTCACGATCTCCGAGTGTCCCCCACGCATAGTTTCTTTCATATAGTCTGCATTGGACTTATATTTACCGTAACCTGTGCCTGCGCCAATCAGGACTGATAGTGCAAATAAAGAGATAGCTATTATCATATCCTTGAAGCGTCTCTCTTTGATGTGCTGCCAAATCTCAGCAATGGCAAACACTCCTATCATCATAAATATATAATATGACATCTGAGGATGCTTATAGAGTCCGAATGCTGTATAAAGCATCGTCAAGCATATACCCCAGAGGTATTTCTTGTGAAATATCAGATAAAATCCCGCTATTACAGGAGCCATAAGGCCAAGAGTTAGTGCCTTTGACTCATGTCCCGCCACTATTATAATGAAAAAATAGGACGACAATGTAATAGCAATGGAACCTACAATCGAAAGCCATTTGTCAACCTTAAAAGAGGAGAGCAAAATATAGAATCCTACAAAATATCCGATTATTAACATCAGAACATTATTGCTAAAAAACAGATGGGTAAGCTTAGCGAAAAAAACACTTAATGCTGAACATATTTTAGTATACCAAGTCACCTCATTACTGACACCGCCGGCTATCTGGTAAGTGGGCATTCCGGAGAACATTGAATTGGTCCATGCTGACCATTTACCTGTCTGCTCGTAATATTGAAGAGTTTCCTGTGCCATTCCTTTCCATTGATAGATATCACCTTGACGGAGAGCCTTGCCTGAAAGGACAGGGTAGCAGTAAGCCACAGCAAGAATGATAAAAATAGCGGCTGCTACAAGATAGGGCAGCAATTTTTTCAATTTTCCAAGAATATTCTTCATAATGTAAACTCTTACAGATTTGTGATGACTCTGATTGCAGCGGGAATTACTTCTACACGTATGGGGCTGAAACCGACTGCCTCGCCGTCTACCTCGACAAATGACTCCGGGTTCGCCGATATTTCAATAACTCGAGCCCGGGTCTGCATGACCTCTTTTACCTCATGGATTTTCCCCGTGAATAGAGTGGGTATTTTACGCAGAATCTTTGATTTAGGGATATCTTTGATGACAGTCAGATCAATCAGACCATCATCAAAGATAGCATCGGGTGTCTGCATCATGCCACCACCGGAATACTTTCCTATACCCATTGCAACCGAGAAAACATCACCCTCATAGAAGAGATTACCATCTGTCACTATACGGAACGGGCGCGAATCGTATCCCATAAACCCTTTGAGAAGGCATTTTAAATATTGAGCGTCACCTGCCTTACCCTCATTTTTTTCCAGATCAAAATTGTGACAAACCTGAGCATCAAATCCCAATCCCCCTATATTTACCATGTATGAGACAAAAGGAGTACCATTCATAACGGACTCAACTTTTGCTACATCCTGCAACACACTCTTTCCTCTGGCAATGACATCAGTGACATCATCAAGTCCCTTCGGAATCTCGTGAAGACGGGCCCAGTCATTTCCCGAACCAACAGGAATTATAGCAAGTGTTACCTGATTGGAAGGAACTTCACTCTGTGACATTATACCGGAAAGCACTTCGTGCAACGCCCCGTCCCCTCCCACAACGATAATCTGTCTTAAGCCCTCTTTCAGAGCCTCTATTGCAATTTCTCGAGCATGAAAACGGTATTTGGTAAAAGAAACTGTATATGAGATACCTCTGGCCTCGAGGCGGTCTTCTATTTTAGGCCACTCGCTGCCGGCTTTTCCGCTGCCCGACAAGCTACTTACTATCACTTTCCAGGAGTCTGACATACTTATTCAAAGAATCATTTTCGGACAAATTTAACATAAATACCTTTCCTAAGAAAAAGAATTTGTAAATTTGCTTTTTATTTGGAACAAATTCAGAGCATATATGGGAAAAATTATTGCAATAGCAAATCAGAAAGGAGGAGTAGGGAAAACCACCACAGCTATTAACCTTGCAGCTTCAATGGCAGTGCTGGAGAGGAAAACCCTGCTGATTGATGCGGATCCTCAGGCCAACACCACCTCAGGACTCAATTTCAACCCCGATTCCGACTCCGGTAATACTCTCTACGAGGTTCTTATTGGACAAAAGGATATCGAGCAAACCATTATGCCCACAGAGTTAGATTATCTTGACCTCATTACCTCCCATATCAACCTTGTGGGCGCAGAGATAGAGATGCTCAATGTCGAAAATCGAGAATCGGTGCTTAAACACGCACTAGCTAAGATACGTGACCGTTATGAATACATTATCCTGGATTGCGCTCCATCTTTGGGATTAATCACTGTAAATGCACTTACTGCAGCCGACTCGGTCATCATTCCCGTCCAGCCGGAGTTTTTTGCCCTTGAGGGACTCGGCAAACTGCTTAATACCATTAAACTTGTCCAGAACCGCCTCAATCCTGCTCTAAACATAGAAGGATTCCTCTTTACGATGTTTGACAGCCGCCTCCGTTTACACAACCAGGTGGTAGAAGAGGTCAAGACTCACTTCAAAGAAATGGTCTTCAGCACGATTATTGTTAGAAACATTCGTTTGAGCGAAGCTCCCTCCTTCGGCAAGCCTGCAATCCTATATGATGTAGGCTCACCCGGAGCATCAAACTATCTGGAGCTCGCGAAGGAAATAATAAAAAAGAACCAGTCATGGCAAAAAGAGAAGCATTAGGAAGAGGACTCGGAGCACTCCTGGGAGACACCGGCGATATCCGTCAACATACTGAATACCGACCCACTCCTCCCCCCGAAAGGAGCAATCCTGCATCCATTTGCGAAGTACCTCTAAGCCAGATTGTACCTAACCCCGGGCAACCGCGCCTCTCATTTGACGAAGAGGGTCTGCTGGAACTGGCTGACTCAATCCGTACTCTGGGCATCATTCAGCCCCTTACCTTACGTAAGATTGGTCCCTCACAATACCAAATCATCAGTGGTGAAAGACGTTTCAGAGCTGCAAAATTGGCCCGCCTTCAGACAATCCCAGCTTATATCCGCGAGGCAGACGACACCCTTATGCTTGAGATGGCCATTGTGGAGAACATCCAGAGAGAGGACCTCGATGCTATAGAGACAGCGCTTGGATTTCAGCGGCTGATGGAAGAATGCAACCTCACCCAGGAGGAGATGGCTTCCAGGATTGGCAAAAAGAGAGCAACTGTGGCCAATTATCTACGCCTGCTCAAACTTCCGGTAGAGATCCAGAAGGCTGTAAAGACAGGCAAGATCAGCATGGGCCATGCCAAGGCATTGCTCTCGCTTGATAACCACGAACTCCAAACAGAACTATGTGAACTCACCATACGCAAGGATCTCAACGTACGACAGCTTGAGGAGAAAGTCCGTCAGAGCAATACTCCCCCACCCGTGAAGGAGATCAACCATGAGCAAGACAATTATCCCGAGAGTTATTACCGCCTCGCAGATATTGTTGGCAAATATTTTGATAGAGGAATATCCTTTAAACGCACAAGCAGTGGAGGCGGTACAATGACAGTCCGTTTCAAGAATGATAACGAACTCGACGCATTCCTCAAAGTTATCGAAGATAAACAATTATAGATTTCGCATAGTGAAGAGATATCTTTCCGTAATAATCCTGCTCATAGTCTTTTGTTTAAGCGCTGAGGCACAATTTCAGCGCTCGGGCAATGTTACTATGGGCAGAATGGGAGGACCTCCTGGTTCCAATATGCAAACAGGCACACAGGTCAATCCGGAAAGCGATGTCAAGGCCGACACTACTGCCGGCTTCTCAATGAAGGCTCTTATTCGCGGTTATATGGGCAGGGATACTCTAAAACCGGGTTATATGCTCCTTGGGACAGCCATTGTTCCGGGAGCCGGCCAGATTTACAATAAACAATGGTGGAAAGTTCCTATTATCTACGGAGGCATAGGAGCCGGAGTCTACACCGGCATATCCAATAACATAAAATACCAGCAGACCGGTGACGAAAAGTACAAACTCTACCGCAATCTCGGATATATAGGGGCAGGACTTGTCTACTGGGGTTCACTTCTGGATGCCACAATCTCCTACAAGACAGAGGTCAGAGTTCCTGTCGCAGCAAAGTCCACTATATACTCAGCCCTTCTTCCCGGCCTGGGACAAGCCTACAACGGCGACTATTGGAAAATTCCTATCTGGTGGACCGGATTTGTGGCCTGCGGCTACTTCTTCCACCAGAACGATATACAGTACAAGCGGTTCAGATATATCTGCAAGATGGACAATGACCCAAATAGCGGCTATATAGGCTCTATCACAGCCGGCCAGGCGGAGTGGTACAGAGACACCTACAGACGATTCCGCGACTATTCAATAGTAGCCTTCGTGCTTGTATATGCACTCAATGTGATAGATGGCAATGTATTCGCACACATGGCGGATTTTGATGTGAGCGACAATCTCGCCACACTCCAATTTGAGCCTGCTATAATAGAGCCGCTCACCCCCTATTATTCTCCAACATACACTCCGATGCCCTCATTCGGACTCCAGATGACACTTAATTTCTAATTCTATGAAAGCAAGACCTTTATTTTCCACAATTATTCTTCTCATTGCCCTGTTCAGTTTCCTACCGGAAGCAGGGGCACAGATCAGAAACAGAAAAAAAATCATAGAGGATCTTACACGCAGATTGGATTCACTACAAAATGCTTACGACTCCCTCACTGTCGAATACAATCTGCTTGCTGAACCGGTTTCAGGAGTGGTGGAAGAAGAGATTACTCTGGAAGAGGTATTCAAACCCGAAACCTATACACCTGAGAGCATTGACTCTCTCCGCAATATTTGGTATTTGCACAAGCAGGCCGAAGCTTTCAACCCCGATTTTGAAATGCTTGAAAGGGATACTCTCAAGTCATCCATTCCCGATTCCGTCTATATCGAAAGGCTGAACAGGTTGAATTCATTCATTCCGATTCAGTTCAACCACTATGTGAGGAACAACATCATCCTTTACACGGAAAAGATGCCAAAGGTGACCGCCAACATAATCTCTCTTTCAACCTATTATCTCCCTATAATAGAGGGAATATTTGACATGTACGACCTCCCCAAAGAGCTTAAAGCGATGGCAATGATAGAATCTGCTTTCAATCCTAAAGCCGTTTCGAGGGCTAGAGCGAGAGGAATGTGGCAATTCATGCACTATACTGCAAGACAGTATGATCTGGAAATGACATCGTTTGTAGATGAAAGATATGACCCCTATAAATCCTGCCACGCAGCAGCAAGGTATCTAAAGGATTCATACAATATCTTCGGTGACTGGTCTCTTGCAATCGCATCATATAACTGTGGTGCAGGAAATGTGCTCAAGGCCATACGTCGCTCAGGCGGAAAGACTGACTTCTGGGAGATTTATAACTACCTGCCGAGAGAGACACGTGGCTATGTGCCCATTTTCTTTGCCGCACTCTATACTTTGAAATACTATCCCGAGCACGGAATAGTGCCCCAGCAATCTTCACTTCCTGCCCATGTAGATACGATTCATGTCAATAAAATGCTCCATTTCCAGCAAATTTCCGATGTTATCGGCATACCCATGGAAGAACTCCGCCAGATAAACCCTCAATATCTCCACGATATCGTTCCCGGAAAGGAAAAAACCTATATCCTCAGACTTCCGCATAACTATACTATGCAGTTTGTCAATAATGAGGACTCTATTTATAGCTACAAGGACACACTCTTCTTCAGCGATGTAGCCATAAAAAAGGTCAAGGATAAGGGTGGCACTGAAGGCAGCATGATCACCCACACCGTAAGATCGGGTGAGACATTGGGCGGCATCGCCAGGAAATATCGCACCACAGTCTCCAACATAAAGAGATGGAACAACCTCAGGAGCGATATGATTCGTGTGGGCCAGAAACTCCGTATAGGAGGCAGCGCTGCAACTACCAGATCAGGTTCAACCTCCGGCAGCAATAAAACAACTGCTACGAAAGATGGGTATGTTACCTATACGGTAAAGAAAAATGATACTCTTTCCGGTATTGCAAATAAATTTTCCGGTGTGACCCTCAGCTCCCTGCTCAAGCTTAACGGGTTTACCCAAAGCACCAGGATCTATCCCGGAATGGTAATCAAGATAAAGAAGGCACAATAGTTCTTCGAATATTTGAACCATAAATCCGCAAATCCGGCCGGTGACCATTTAACAAGGAAGTACCAGCTCCAACCCTTGCCGTAGTAATTTTCCACCGAGAATGATTGCGGTACTCCCCTTTCGTAGATATAGACTCTCGAATTCCAATCTTCGGTATTGTAATATGTACCCCTTGCGCAGATATCCCATCTGCGGTCAGTGGTACGGAACCCAAGCTCTCCATAGGTAGCAAAGCCTTTTAGGCCTCCCTCAATCCTCGCAGAGAGCGACCAGCACTGAGAAAGTGCTGCACTTGCGTGCAATCGCCCCTTGAGAGTGGAGCCTGACTCGCTTTTGTGGCGCCAGTCGAGCCGCATCCTGAGCTGTGAGCCACTTTGAAATTCCTTAATAATATCCAGTCGTGCTCTGGAATCCCACGATGCTCCATCAATCCTGTATCTCGACCAGGGATATGCACTGTACTCTGCCGAGAGATGCATAGTCCAACCCCTTGAGGGAAGATATTTGACGCTGGCAGTGGCTCCATATTGATTTGAACAACTGGAGAGAGTGGAATAAGCGGCTGCATGAGTAGCAGTATATCCCTTTCCATAAGCACGCACCATCAGAGCCATCTCCAGCGTGTAATCCGGGTTCCAGGAGAGTCCGCAGAGAAGCGCTGCTGCCGGACGGAAATCCAGTGCGGCCTCGGCAAAGAAACGGAAACTGCGCCAGGAAGAGTAGAGGTCCAGCGCCAGATTTCCCCATATGCCATCATACATCTGGTATTGGTTGTATTCCCGTTTTCGACGTGCATTACATTTATCGTAGCCGTAGCAAAGAACGGTCGCTCCCAGTTGCAGACGAGGAAATTCGTAAGAGAAATGTCCTCCGAAGAGATATTCATGCATACTGTTGCGTGTGGCCCGTTCCGCATCAGTAGTGTGAAGTCCGTCAGTGATTATTGAGGTGTAGCAACTATCCCCAACCACACGAGCATCTACTCCGTTGTACGAGGCAAAGAGCGAACATTCCATTTCCCTTGAACCAAATGTCACCCCTGCTCCCCGCAGGAAATTTGATTCATCTGTAGAGGTATAGGGAGCAATCGCGCTCCCCCGTTTGATGAGTGATGAAGGTGTTCCGAAAAATGAGACAGGAAATGCCTTCCACAATGCAAGCCCCTGACCAAATCTGGCCACATAATCTCCCAGCACCACTTTACGGAATCTTATCTTTTTCTCTTCAAAAGGTATTTCACGAGGACTCCATGCCAAATGCAGAGAAGTAAAATCAGGATGATAGTAACTGGTAAGTTTTTCTCCCGCATCACTGTCGAGAGTCAAACCGGCAGTAATCCGTCTGCCATATTCTATTTTGTATTTTGAGGTAAATGAGATCCCCTCCGACTTCATTTTCTTGCGGACTTTGGCCGAAAAACGATGGCTGAAACTCTCCTCAACAAAAGGAGATGCAATGGCTTGAATTGAGGAAAACCTGAAGAAATGTTTCACCAATTCTATCGCTTCGGGACCGAAACCATCCACCAGCGCGAGCTCTGAAAGTGAAAGGATATCGCCATACTCCCTCCGGTAATCCAGAATGCTCTCTATCTGGAACGGTGTAAGCAGACCACACTCCTCCATCTGCTTTCTGGTAAGCAAATTGATCTCAAGTGGCGAAGAGAACATCTCCTCATACCTGAGCTGGAGCTCAAGTGCGGCCTCCTCCCCGCCTGAGGAGGCCATATCCTCGATTATACTAATTAGTTGATGTGGCAGCTGATGCTGTGCCGCACAATCTAATGCTATACTAAAAAAAATTGCCACCGCTACGGCGATGGCAACCAGAGCTCTTTCCAACCCCACAATCTCTCGCCTCATATCCTAAAAAATAAATACTATGAAAATCAAAAGTGCATATTCTCAATTGGTCTTATACTTGTATTTGATGTCTGCCAATTCCTCGTTAGCTTTTGCTACCTTGGAGGCAAGATCAGCCTTAAAAGCCTTTACTTTTTTCATCATTGCATCATCGGAGAGCGCCAGCATCTGTGCTGCAAGAATGGCTGCGTTCCTTGAACCGTTGAGGGCAACTGTTGCCACCGGAATACCTGAAGGCATTTGAAGAATAGAGAGTATTGAGTCCCATCCATCAATGGAATTGGAGGACTTGATGGGAACTCCAATAACCGGCAGAGGAGTGTAGGCAGCAATAACACCTGGCAGATGAGCCGCTCCACCTGCGCCTGCGATGATTACCCTGACTCCACGTCCTGCAGCTCCCTCAGCAAACTCCATGACCTGATGGGGAACTCTATGTGCCGAAAGAGCATTAATTTCGAAAGGAATCTCCATAATATCAAGGAATTCCGCGGCCTGTTGCATCACAGGCATATCGGATGTGCTTCCCATTATAATACTTACTAGCGGTCTCATATTGTTTCATTTTGTATAATGTCCCAAAAATAATGATTAAATTTGCCTCTGCAAAAAAATAATCTTACAGATGGAAAGAATTAAGCTTCACGACAAATATTTTGTACCATACATCCGCTATGAAGAGATTTCCAAGGCCATTGATGTAGTGGCTGAAAAATTAAATAACGACTACCGCGGACGTACAAGGCCCCCAATCCTGCTCTGTGTACTCAACGGGTCTATAATGTTTACCGGCGAGTTGATGAAAAGAATTACATTCCCCTGTGAGATTACCAGTATCCGGTTGGCTTCTTACGAAGGCACACTCTCTTCGGGCAAAACTAAGACAATACTTGGACTTACCGCCGATATCAAAGGCAGAGACCTGATCATTGTAGAAGATATTGTCGATACCGGAACCACCATTTACGACATCCACAAAACACTCACTATAGCAGGAGCAAACGATATTAAGATCTGCACGCTCCTGCTTAAACCCGAGGTTTACGACAAATCGTTGCCTTTAGACTATGTGGCCATGGAAGTTGAAAATCGTTTTCTCGTGGGATTCGGTCTGGACTATAACCAGCTTGGACGCAACTGCAAAGACATCTATATCCTTGACAAACAATCTTAACACACTATTTACGACATATCTACTATGAAACATTTTATAATTTTTGGTCCGCCTGGCGCTGGAAAAGGCACTCAAGCCAAGCTGATGGTGGAAAAATATAATTTGAGACACATTTCCACCGGAGACCTTCTCCGTGCCGAAATAAAAGCCGGCACCAAACTAGGAAAGATAGCCAAAGCCCTTATTGATGACGGCAACTTTGTCCCGGACGAAATGGTCCTCAAATTAGTCAGAAATGAGATCGCTCAGAATCCGGATGTTTCGGGTTTCGTATTTGACGGATTTCCCCGTACAACCGCACAAGCGTCTGCTTTCGAATCTTATCTAAAAAGTCTCGGAATGCATGTGAACGGTGTGATCTCCATTATCATAAGTGATGACACGGTAAAAGATAGAATCCACCATCGTGCAATGATTGAAGACCGCAAGGATGATATGAAAGATGAGATTATACAAAACCGTATCACCACCTACCATACCAAGACTGAGCCTTTAATCGACTATTACAAGAAACAGAAAAAATACCACGAAATTGACGGAGAGGGTACGATTGAGGACATTTTTGCCAAAATATCCCTCCTGATTGAAAGGCTTTCATAATCATCATGAAAAGTCAGAACTCCAATTTTATAGACTATGTCCGTATCTTTTGCAAGTCGGGACACGGAGGTAAGGGTTCCACTCACCTTCGCAGGGAGAAATATGTGGAAAAAGGCGGACCGGACGGTGGGGACGGAGGACGGGGTGGTCATATAATATTAAGGGGCGACAAGCAACTATGGACTCTGATTCATCTCAAATACCGCAAACATATTAAAGCCGAAAACGGGGGTGACGGCAGTGGACAACTACGCACAGGAGCTGATGGTAAAGACATAATTCTTAAAGTTCCCCTTGGTACGGTAGCTAAAGATGGCGAGACAGGTGAAGTACTCTTTGAAATAGTAGATGACGGGCAGGAGATGATTCTTGCTCAGGGTGGTCGCGGCGGACTTGGCAACGATCACTTCAAAAGCCCCACCAATCGTACACCTCGCTATGCCCAACCCGGTGAAGAGGGTATCGAGGGATGGTTTGTCCTCGAATTGAAAATACTGGCCGATGTGGGGTTGGTGGGATTTCCCAACGCAGGAAAATCTACTCTCCTCTCCGTAGTATCAGCAGCTAAGCCCAAGATAGCCGACTACGCATTTACTACGCTTGAGCCCAATCTAGGCATTGTAAATTATTACGATGACAAATCTTTTGTGATGGCGGATATTCCGGGCATTATAGAGGGAGCTCATGAAGGCAGAGGTCTCGGACTGAGATTTCTAAGGCATATAGAACGCAATTCCATGCTGCTCTTCATGATACCGGCTGACAGCAAGGATATCGCCGAAGAGTATAAGATATTACTAAATGAGCTCAAACAATACAATCCGGAATTGCTGGACAAGGAGCGACTCTTGGCTGTGACTAAGTCCGATATGCTTGATGACGAACTCAAAAAAGAGATTAAAAAGCATCTCCCCAATAAGATTCCTAATATTTTAATCTCTTCGCTTACCGGTGAAGGAATACCTCAACTCAAAGATATGCTTTGGAAGACTCTGAACGCCGATGGAGAAATTGATAGAACTTGATATGAAATTGTTCACCCTGTTAAATGGGTGGCATTCGGATTTCTTTGATCCGATAATGGTGTTCCTCTCAAAAGTATGGGTTTGGGTGCCGCTCTACTTAGCGGTACTGGTTTATCTTTTCTTTACCAGGAAGTGGAAAGTTGCACTACTGGCAGTAGCGGTAATTGTGCTGGCATACCTCGCCAGCGAGCACATATCTGTATTCATAAAAGATAGTGTGGCACGCCTTAGACCATGCGAAGAGCCTTTGTTGGCGAATAGTGTCAGGATACTCGAACCTCATGGATCTCTCTACGGGTTTGTTTCCGGACACGCCTGTAATACCTTCTGTTTTGCAGCTCTTACTGCACTGATTATCCGCAAAAGAGTCTACTCAATTTTGATTTTCGTCTGGGCAACACTAGTGTCTTACAGCAGGATTTATGTGGGTAAGCACTATCCGGCAGACATCATCGGTGGTGCATTGCTAGGCCTGCTGATTGCATATCTATTCTGGCTCATCTACAAAACCATTTTAAGAAAAGCATGCTCCTGATACACGATATCACTACCGATCCCAGCTGGAATCTCGCTGCTGAAGAGTATCTCCTCGAGAATTTCAGTGAGAGTGTCTTTCGTCTCTGGCGAAATGCAGACTCAATTATTGTTGGCCGTAACCAAAACGCTTATGCTGAAATTGACACCGAATGGGTTGCTGCTAATGGAATCCCTGTGGTGCGCAGATTGAGTGGAGGGGGTGCGGTTTTTCACGACCTCGGCAATGTCAATTTCTCTTTTTTCGAGAGTGGAATTTCTCGTCAGGAGAGTAATGAGATGTTCCGCAGTTACACCAAACCTATTCTGGATGCACTCCACTCTCTAGGAGTTGAGGCATATCTGGAAGGACGCAACGATTTGGTGATTGATGGGAAAAAGTTTTCCGGCAATGCGATGTGCTTTTCAAAAGACCGCGTGATGCAACATGGAACACTGCTTTTCAGTGCCTCAATGAATTCCCTGGCAAATGCACTAAAAGAGCGTCCGGAAAAGTTTGATGGAAAAGCAGTCAAGTCTCACCGCTCAAGAGTTACCAACATTGCTGAGCATCTTTCCGAAAAGATGGATGTTGTAGAATTTATGGATTATCTGGCAGATTATGTAGGTCGCGAATATATACCCTATAGATGGAGTGAAGAGGATTTGCGCTCAATTGAGTCCATTGCGGAGTCAAAATACCGCAAAGATTCTTGGAATTTTGGAGCTTCGCCCAAATATGCTCTAAACAAGGTTAAAAAATTTCCCGCCGGTCTGGTAGAGATCTCTTTTGATGTCTCCTCCGGAAAAATTTCCGCCCTGGAAATAAGAGGAGACTTCTTTTTTAATAAACCCGTGGAGGAGTTCTGTAATCTGATGTGCGGCATAGAGCACACTCCTGAAAAAATTTCCGGCCGCCTCAATGAAGTGGCAGCCGGTGACTATTTTTGCGGAATCAGCCCTGAGGAGCTGACGCTATTATTTTTCTAAAACTATTTAAATCGTTTCTCCTTAGCCGATACAAGAGCACCTTTGAGAACTCCTACGCAATCTACGATAGCCTCCTCAAATGTGTCGGCATTCTTTTCTACAATAATTTCTGTACCCGGAATGTAGACGATAATCTTGACATTTTTGTTTTGTGGGTCTGCACGCAATGAGAGGTTGACTTCGGTACGCACGATATCTTCGTAGTACTTGTCGATCCTACCTACCTTTTTGTCGATGAAATCAAGCAGCTTCTGGTCTGCATCGAATTTGATTGATTGAACTTTAATTTCCATTATTACCTCCGTTTTTTGCTCTTGGATGAGCTGTTAAGTATGCGTTCTTTAGCTGTTCGAACGAATTGTGTGTGTAAATCTGTGTCGCAGCAAGGGATGAATGGCCCAGTATCTCTTTGATACTATTGAGGTCAGCACCACGGTTGAGCAGGTGTGTCGCAAGTGAATGCCTCAGCAGGTGTGGCGATTTGCGCCCCGTAAAACCTTCTACCTTCTCAAGTTCCTTTTTGACTACATTATTAACAAAAGCCGGATAAAGTTGCCGTCCGGCATCGGTCAAAAAGAAGTATCCGTCACTGTTGCCTGGAAACTCCCTGTTAATTCTTTCCAAATATAACAATAATTCCTGACATATAACATAAGGAATTGGTATTTCTCTCAATTTATCACCCTTACCCAAAATCCTTATTACCGACCTTTCCGGATCGAAGTCAGTGATTTTCAGACCGCAAAGTTCTGCGCGGCGAATTCCACTGCTATAAAGCAACAAAAGTATGGTCCTGTTACGCAAAACCGAAAAGGGTTCCTCCCCTTCCTGTTCTTTCTTTTCTTCAGTCAAAGATTCGAAGTAATTACCCATTGCCTTCTCGGTATAAAACTCCGGAAGCTTTTTATCCTCCTTAGGGCGAAATACCTTTTTGACAGGATTTGATGGGATCACTCCCTGTTTCATCAGATATGAGCAGTAGCTGCTCAAAGCCGCCAGTTTCAAATTCATTGTACGGGCGGAAAGTCCGCTCTCAAGTCCTATGGCGATGAAACCACGAATATTGAGAGGAGTGAGAACAGAGATCTCCTCTCCTGCCTCTATTTCGCCTTCTGGAAATATATAGTCATAAAATTCACCCACCGCATTCCGGTAGAGAACCAGTGTGCGCGGGGAATACCTTTTCTGGACTCCGAGCCAATCGATGAATGAATCAATTATCTTCATGAAATGATCAGAAACAGCTCTCTACCAAATCGTCATCTGCGATATTGGGCAGAGTTACCCTAAGCAGAGGAGTGCGCTCCATTTCACGTTTGATGGCGAAAATAGCACCTTCATTACGTGCCCAGCTACGGCGTGCAATACCATTGTTGACATCCCAGTGAAGCATCGCTTTGATCCTGCGATCCGACTCCTCACTGCCATCTATCACCATTCCAAATCCACCGTTTATCACCTCTCCCCAACCTACTCCGCCACCGTTGTGGATTGAAACCCATGTGGCACCACGGAAAGCATCTCCTATGACATTGTGTACAGCCATATCAGCTGTGAAGGAAGATCCGTCATAGATATTTGCAGTCTCCCTAAAAGGAGAGTCAGTACCCGAAACATCGTGATGATCACGTCCCAGCACAATAGGAGCACTAACTCTTCCCTCGCGGATTGCTTTGTTCATTGCAAGAGCTATCTTTATGCGTCCTTCTGCATCAGCATAGAGTATGCGTGCCTGTGAGCCCACTACCAAGTTGTTTGCTGCTGCCTCCCTGATCCAGTGGATATTGTCCCTAAGCTGCGGTTGAATCTCTACAGGTGCTGTGCGCAAAATCTCTTCCTGCACCTCTATCGCAAGAGCATCAGTGACAGCCAGATCTTCCGCTCTTGAGGATGTACAGACCCAACGGTAAGGACCAAATCCGTAGTCGAAGAAAAGAGGTCCCATAATATCTTGCACATAGGAAGGATAACGGAATTTGCCGTCGGCTGTCATGATATTTGCACCCGCCCTGGATGCCTCCAGAAGGAAAGCATTTCCATAATCAAAGAAATACATCCCGCGGGCGGTAAGTCGGTTGATCGCATCTACATGTCTGCGAAGGGTCTTATAGACCTCATCTTTAAATCGTCCTGGCTCCTGTGCCATCATCCTGTTTGACTCCTCAAAGGATAAACCGGCAGGATAATAACCGCCTGCAAATGGATTGTGGAGCGAGGTCTGGTCACTGCCCAGGTCCACCTTTATATTTCTATCGGCAAGACGCTCCCAAAGATCCACAACATTGCCCTGATATGCGAGAGAGACTGCTTCACGCGCTGCACTTGCTTTTAGCGCCCTATCTATAAGAAGATCACAATCCGTATATACCTCATCCACCCAACCCTGTTTATAACGCTTGCTAACTGCTTTAGGATTGATTTCAGCCACTATACCCACCACTCCGGCAATTACTGCCGCCTTGGGTTGGGCTCCTGACATACCTCCCAATCCAGAGCTTACGAAGATCTTGCCTCTAACGTCGTCACTGCCTTTATTTTTCATCCTTGCAGCATTTAGTACAGTAATAGTAGTACCATGCACAATACCTTGGGGACCTATATACATGAAGGAGCCCGCAGTCATCTGTCCATACTGCGACACTCCCAGCGCATTGAACTTCTCCCAATGATCCCTTGAAGAGTAGTTGGGTATCACCATACCGTTGGTAATCACTAGACGGGGAGCCTCCTTATGAGAAGGAAAGAGTCCCATCGGATGACCACTATAGAGTACAAGAGTCTGCTCGTCGGTCATCTGAGAGAGATACTTCATCGTGATAAGATACTGCGCCCAGTTTTGGAAAACTGCTCCGTTGCCACCATAGGTGATAAGTTCGTGCGGATGCTGTGCTACGGCATAATCTAGATTATTGCTGAGCATCAGCATAATTGCAGCTGCCTGGCGGGATTGATGAGGAAAGGCATCTATCGAACGCGCAGTTATAGTATATTCAGGACGGAAACGATACATATAGATTCTTCCGTAGCTCTCGAGTTCTCGTGCAAAGTCAGCCGAAAGTTCCTTGTGGTGCTTTTTTGGGAAATATCGGAGAGCATTTTTAAGAGCAAGTACTTTCTCCTCTCTAGTCAGTATATCTTTACGTTTTGGCGCGTGGCTGATTTCGTTGTCATATTTTGCAGGGGGTGGAAGCTGGGCAGGAATTCCCTGCACGACCAACTCCCGAAAGCGTTTCAATTCCTTATTTTCCATTTTATGTTATTGTTCTTTTGTATGTTACTTACAAAAATACATTTTTTTCTCCAATAATTTGTCAAACCAAAAAACCTGCTTATATTTGTGGCCACAAAAAAAAGGAGGTGTTACTGAACAATGATTATCGTACCGGTAAAGGAAGGTGAAAATATTGAAAGAGCATTAAAAAAATTCAAACGCAAATTTGAAAGGACGGGCACATTGCGCGAACTCAGGAAACGTAAGACCTTTGAGAAACCTTCTGTAAAAAGGAGGGCCCAAAAGCAAAAGGCTATCTATGTTCAGAAAATGCAACAACTCGACGAATAACTTTGGATTTTTGCAAAAAAATCATATATAAACCGTTTTCATAGCTGGAAGCTCCCTTTTCGAAGGGAGCTTCTTTTTTATTTATTCGGGTTGCGCGATACGAGTTTCGTGGTGCGGGCTACCACGCACCTTTAACAATTAAAGGGTTCGCGACTCGAACCCTTTAATTGTTAAAACCTCTGGTTTAATATCTCCATCATCTTGATGGCTGCAGTTGCAATCGGTGTGCCCGGACCAAAAATAGCCATCGCTCCTGCCTTGTAAAGTTCATCGTAGTCCTGTGCAGGGATTACACCACCCACAATCACGAGAATATCTTCACGACCGAGTTTGGCAAGTTCACCCACAATTTGAGGAACAAGAGTCTTGTGGCCTGCTGCGAGTGATGATACGCCCACTACATGCACGTCATTCTCCACTGCCTGTTTTGCTGCTTCTTCTGGAGTCTGGAAAAGAGGTCCCATATCCACGTCAAAACCACAGTCGGCATAACCTGTAGCAACCACTTTAGCACCTCTGTCATGACCATCCTGGCCAAGTTTAGCAACCATAATACGGGGCTGACGGCCCTCCTTCTTTGCAAACTCGGCAACCATTGCTTTTGCCTTTTCAAAATCAGAGTCATTCTTTACCTCTGAAGAGTAAACACCTGTGTTCATACGTATAACTGCTTTATATCTGCCTACTATTTTCTCACATGCATCTGAAATCTCACCGAGGGTAGCACGTACCTTTGCTGCTTCAACCGCCAATGCAAGCAAGTTACCTGACTTGGTTTCTACCGCATGTGTGATAGCGTCAAGAGCAGCCTTTACCTTTACCTCATCCCTGTTGGCACGAAGCTCTTTGAGCCTCTTGATCTGTGACTCACGAACCTTGGTGTTGTCAACATCGAGAATCTCGATAGGATCTTCCTTATCAAGTCTGTACTGATTGACACCGATGATCTTCTCGAGGCCTGAATCGATGCGTGCCTGTTTACGGGCAGCTGCCTCTTCGATACGGAGTTTGGGAAGACCGGTCTCGATGGCTTTGGCCATACCGCCGAGCTTCTCGATCTCCTCAATAAGACCCCAAGCTCTATGTGCTATCTCTTTGGTCAGGCTCTCAACATAATATGAACCCGCCCAAGGATCTATGGAGCGACACACATTTGTCTCTTCCTGAATATAGATCTGAGTGTTACGTGCAATACGTGCGGAGAAATCTGTAGGAAGTGCAATAGCCTCGTCGAGAGCATTGGTGTGGAGTGACTGGGTGTGGCCCAGAACAGCGCCCATCGCCTCAATACAGGTCCTGGCAACGTTGTTGAATGGATCCTGCTCTGTGAGGGACCAGCCTGAAGTCTGGCAGTGTGTCCTCAGAGAGAGGGATTTAGGGTTCTTGGGATTAAATTGATTGACCAGTTTGGCCCAAATCATACGTGCTGCACGCATCTTTGCTATCTCCATGAAATGATTCATGCCGATAGCCCAGAAGAATGAAAGGCGGGGTGCGAAAGCATCTACGTCAATACCTGCCTTGATACCTGTACGAAGGTACTCAAGACCGTCAGCCAGAGTATAAGCCATCTCAATATCGCTGGTGGCACCTGCCTCCTGCATATGATAGCCGGAGATTGAGATGGTATTGAACTTAGGCATAAACTGGGAGGTATAGGCGAAAATGTCACCGATGATTCTCATAGAAAACTCAGGGGGATAAATGTAGGTATTACGCACCATGAACTCCTTGAGAATGTCATTCTGGATAGTACCTGCCATCTCTTCGAGTTTCACACCCTGCTCAAGACCAGCCACGATGTAGAAGGCCATGATAGGGAGAACAGCACCGTTCATTGTCATTGACACAGACATTTTTCCGAGAGGAATCTGGTCGAAAAGAACCTTCATATCCTCCACGGAACAGATACTTACACCTGCCTTGCCTACATCACCTACCACCCTCGGGTGATCTGCGTCATATCCACGGTGTGTAGCGAGGTCAAATGCTACGGAAAGGCCTTTCTGACCTGCTGCCAGGTTACGGCGATAAAAGGCGTTGGATTCTTCTGCAGTGGAAAAACCTGCATACTGACGAATTGTCCATGGCCTCATAACGTACATTGTAGAATAGGGTCCACGGAGATAAGGTGGAATACCGGCCGCATAACCAAGGTGCTCCATACCTTCGAGATCCTTTTCAGTATAGATCGATTTCACTTCTATCTTTTCCGGAGTACTCCAGGAAGTCATATGCTCTTTAATGCAACATTCTGCAGAGGATCCTGTATATTTGATATCTTTAAAATTTGGTCTCATATCTTTCAATTTTTACAGTTCTGAAATACCAAGCATCTTCTGATACTCTTTCAAAGTTTCAAGAACATTGCTTCTTACATGGATAAAATTATTTATGCCCGCGGCAATCAATTCCTCTTTGCAAGCGGGGTCTCCGGCAACAACCAGGATAGCCTTGTCACCGAGCAACTTTGCAATCCGGGGTACTGCCTCTGCGTATTCGTCATCGGAGGAGCAGGCAACCACTATCTCAGCTCCCGACTCAAGAGCAGCTTTTGCTCCCTCTTCAATAGTATCGAAACGGTTGTTGTCGATAATTCTAATGCCTGCAACGGCAAAGAAGTTGGATGAGAACTGTGCTCTTGCACGGCACATGGCCAGATTGCCAAATGTGAGCATGAATGCCCTGGGCTCTTTGCCGCTACGGTCAGTAGCCAAGCGGAGAGCCTCAAATGCCTGAGCTCCGCGATAGGGTCTGAGTGGCTCAGCTATCTTCTTTCCACAACAGCAAGGTTCTTCTATCTTCATACCCATAAGAGTGGGGATCTCTCTGGAAACAATCTCCTTTGTAATGTTCTCCTCAGCAACTTCGAGGAAATTAGGGTACTGGTTTGTACCGAGGAGGGTCTCCCTACGGGTAGCAATGTTCTTGTCTTTGTTGTCGGAAACAGCTTTAATTTCAGACTGGATAAAGCCCTCTTTAAACTTCACCACATATCCACCGGCACTTTCTACATCTCTGAAAAGTTTCCAGGCAGCTTCTGCCAGAGAGTTGGTTAGGTTTTCGACATAGTAAGAACCTGCAGCAGGGTCAACAACCCTGTTGAAGTTTGACTCTTCCTTAAGGATACTCTGTATGTTACGTGCAATCCTGCCGGAGAATTCACCTGGTACCTGATAAGCGAAGTCAAAAGGCACTACCTCGAGATAATCGACACCTGCGAGAGCAGCACTCATCGCTTCAGTAGTTGCTCGAAGCATATTCACATATGAATCATATACTGTCTGGTTCCACTCGCTGGTATATGCAAAAATCTTCATCTTCTTTGCACAGTCGGAGTCAACGCCATACGCCTCAACAACATTAGCCCAAAGCATACGAGCTGCACGAAACTTTGCAATTTCCATAAAGTATGAGCTACCCACAGAGAAGACAAATAGCATCTTTTTAGCAACATCCTTTGGTGAAAGTCCCAGATCCGTCAGGCGTGAAATATATTCGCTGCCTTCAGCCAGGGCAAATGCAAGTTCCTGTGTGGAGGAAGCACCTGCTCCATTGAAAGTTGTCGCATCTACAGTGATAACACGGATATTTTTGTATTCCTGCGTCGCTTTCACACACTCGGCAAGTTTCTCGAAAGAGGTCTCCTCACAGAAATAGCCCTTTGTGGTAAGAGTCATCAAAGGGTTAAAATCAAATATTGCATTGACTGCCTCTTTGTCAACTCCGAGAGAATCAACATAAGCGAGGAATCCGGTGAGAGACTCAATATTTTGGATTGAGCACCCACAGAATGATACGGGAACAACTGTCAGGTCTATACCCTTAAGAAGGAGTGCGTAATCCTCTTTGGTATGAACCTTGGTGGTATCAAGATAAAATCCAATGGATTCGAGACCTTTTGTCAACAGTACCTTTGCTTCGGAATTAGCCTTGGCAAAATTACCGTCGAAAGCTGGGATACCCTGATGGATATACCACTCGTTATCCTTCTTTGCTCCTCTGACAAAAGGAAAACATCCGGGTCTGCTACCCATATACCTAAGATTCTTCAGATCTTCAGCACGATAATAGGGACGCACATTGAACCCTTCATGGGTCCTCCATACAAGTCTCTTGTCGTAGTCGGCCCCCTTCAGATCTTTGATAATTACCTCTTCCCATTTCTCGGTAGGAACCGGAGGAAATTCAGAAAAAAGTTTGTTAGCCATAAATTATAAAGTTTTTATTATATTGTTTTAGATATTACCTTTGAATATCTTGCAAAAATACGATTTTCTTCTCAATAAAGGTACAAAAAGTGCTATATTTGCGCTCATATTGTAAAAATGAAATAACAATAGATGGAACAAACAGATAAACTTAATAATCATGTGTATGATGATGACAGCATCGTCACTCTGGAAGACCTTGAACATATAAGACTTAGGCCGGGCATGTACATTGGACGCCTCGGAGATGGTACCGAACCGAACGACGGAATGTATGTGCTGATGAAAGAGGTGATTGACAACTCCATTGATGAGTTTGCCATGGGTTACGGTAAACAAATCAACATGGAGATCGAAGAGAAGAAAATCCATATAAGAGACTATGGACGTGGTATTCCTTTCGGCTTTAGCGAGAAAGACAAGAGTGTCAACCAACTTGACGCAGCTGTGACCAAACTCCACACAGGAGCAAAGTTTGATGATAAGACTTTCCAGAAATCGGTAGGTATGAATGGTGTCGGCCTGAAGGCTGTTAACGCCCTCTCCTCACATTTCACAGTACAATCCTTTCGTTCCGGAGAGACTCTTGCTCTTGAATACGAAAAGGGCATTCTCACCACTCCGGACTTCACTCCGGCACCAACTACGGAGAAAAACGGAACTCTGGTGACTTTTGTGCCCGATGATACACTCTTCGAACCCTATACATACAACATGGAGTATATCGATACGATGCTCCGCAACTATTCCTATCTAAACGTAGGTCTCAAACTCAGTTTCAACGGCACCGACTACAAATCCGAGAACGGGCTGCTGGATCTTCTCAACGACAATTTGGTCGAAGAGCCGCTCTACCCCCCTATTCACCTGAAAAACGGGGATATCGAGATAGTCTTCACTCACGGCAATGATTACGGAGAGAATATACACTCCTTTGTAAACGGACAAAATACAACACTCGGCGGCACACACCTCTCGGCATTCAGAGAGGCACTGACTAAGACACTCCGAGACTATTACAAAAAAGACTTTAACCCTGTGGACATTCGCCAATCAATAATAGGCGCAGTCAGTGTTCGCATTCAGGAACCGGAGTTTGAAGGACAGACAAAGGTGCAGCTGGGATCCAAATATATGTGGCAGAACAAACAGGATGGCACCCACGGTCCAACTATATCAAAGACGATGACCGATTTTCTGATGACTGAACTGGATAACTATCTACACAAAAATCTGGATGTGGCAGACATTATCCTAAAAAAGATACAGGAGTCGGAACAGGAGCGGACTGCCATCTCAAAAGTGAGCAGAAAGACCAGGGAACGTCTCAAAAAAGCCAACGTCTACAATAAAAAACTCAGGGACTGCAGGGTCCACTATAATGACAAGACTACCAGAAGCGAAATGCATCCTCAGGCAAAAGAGACCACAATATTCATTACCGAGGGTGATTCAGCATCAGGATCCATCACCTCCAGCAGAGATGCAAACACTCAGGCTGTATTCAGCCTCAAGGGTAAACCCTTTAACTGCGCCAAGGCCTCCAAAAAGGACCTCTATGTGGATCGTAACGAAGAACTCTGCCTATTACAGTCTGCACTCGGTATTGAAGAGGATATTGAAAACCTGCGCTACAACAATGTGGTAATCGCCACTGATGCCGATGTGGACGGAATGCATATTCGTCTGCTGCTACTCACCTTTTTCCTAAAGTTCCACCCGGATCTAGTGCGTATGGGGCACCTCTATATACTTAAAACTCCGCTATTCAGGGTAACTGACAAGAAAACTAACATCTACTGCTACAATTCGGCAGAGAAAGACAAAGCTGTCAGCAAACTAGGCAAAAAGGCTGAAATAACGCGTTTCAAAGGACTTGGAGAGATTTCTCCAGAAGAATTTAAGGGCTTTATAGGACCGGAAATGCGTCTTGAAGCAGTACGCCTTACAAAGGAGGAGAATATCAACGATATAATAGAGTTCTATATGGGCACCAACACACCCATAAGACAGAAATTCATTAGGAACAATCTCCGTTCCGATATCAACAACACCGAAGAAGTTCAATAATGTGGCGCAAATTCTGTAAATTTCTTCTGAAAAGTCTGGGCTGGAAAGTTACTCACGATACCCCCGTACCTGAAGACAAATGCATCATACTGGGGGTACCCCATACATCCATCTGGGATTTTGCTGTCTCTTATCTCTATTACATGGCGATCGGGGGAGAAGCAAAATGCATGATCAAAAAGGAGCTGTTTTTCTGGCCTCTGGGTTGGTTGCTAAAAAAACTCCATGGGGTCCCTATTGACCGCAGCAGCGGGGCCTCAGTCATAAGACAGATGATTGATATTTTTAATTCCCGCGAAAAATTTCATCTGGCACTTGCTCCCGAAGGAACACGTAAGGCTGTCAAAAGATGGAAACTAGGATTTCATACCATTGCAAAAGCAACCGGTGTCCCGGTCTATCTGGGTTATTTTGATTGGGGACGCAAAGTTATAGGATACGGGGAGAGATTTGAGCTGACGGATGACCCAATGGCGGATCTTCGTGAAATTCAAAAAATCTACAAGGCCATGGACCTCAAAGGCTTTCATGACGGATGCTTCGACTTTATGGATGGTATCTAGCGTACGAAGACAATAATTCTGGAAATTATTGCAAGACCGGAAACCACTATGTAGAATATCATAGCACCCTTGTTGTTTTTAGGTGAGGATAGATATTCAAAAAGAATCAGTGAAACAGGCACATAAAGCATCACGCCGTAAGGATCTCGGTTATCGGTAACAAAAACCGCACAAATAAGTAAAATCAGTATCGCAAAAAATATAATTCTGATACAAGTATTTGAATGAATAATCTTGTAACGGTTGAGATTGCGTAGCACATAAAACGTTGCGATCAAAGCAAAACTGATAAGGAAAAGAGCGGTTGCTATTTCTACCGCAGAAAAATCAAAAGAATGTCTGCCAAAAGCACTCATCGAACCCCAGAAAGAGACTGTCAATCCATTCAGAAGTTTATTTCCACCAAATATATAGCATATTGCACCAACCATCACCATCGGAGTGAACACTCCGAGCAATGAGGTAAATATATATTTAAACTTCTCCTCTGAAGCCCTCAAATTGACAAGTATTATCAAAGGAAATAGCCACACCAGGGGTGGAAAGAAGACAGATGCAGTGCTAAATAGAAAAAACGAAACAAAGTTATTGCTCAAATACTGGACAGAATTGCGGTATCGGGCAGAGAAAACGAGCGACCAAAGCAGCAGCAGCGCCACAATATGAAAGGGCGAGAAAAAGATCACCCTCGGATTGTATACCACAAGGAAGACATAAAGCACCGGCAGCAGATAGTTGATGCCGGTAGTGTACATCATATTAAACGAATAGATGCTGACTGCTGTAATTATTAGAAAAACAACCGATAGAATATAGGATAGGGTGGTAGCACCGAATACCGTGTCAAGAAAACCCTGACTGCCAAAGGGTAGCACTGCATCATAATCCATAAGTCCCGTATCGACAAAGAAGGCACTCACGTAGAGCAATACCGCCAAAATCAGCAGTACTATCGTCCTTCCATTTATCTTTGATGTACTCACTTTACCCTCTCATTATCAGAAATCCAACAAGTCGCTGCCTATATCGTTGCGGTAAAAGATGCCTTCGAATGAAATATCAGAGAGCCTTCTGTAGGAGGCTATTCGTGCCTCCTTCAAAGAATCAGCCAGGGATGTAACTGCCAGCACTCTGCCACCGGATGTCACCACTTCAGCTCCTGAAACAGCAGTACCAGCATGAAACAGAACAATATCATCTTCTCCGGAGTCAGTGTCTAGTCCCGAAATCGGAAATCCCTTGCCATAACTTCCCGGATATCCACCGGAAACCGCCATCACTGTAACCGAACTCTTAGGCGATACCACTATCTTCTCCGATGAGAGAGTACCCTTTGCGGCGGCCTGAAGATGCTCCAGCAGATCGCTGTCAATACGCCTAACGACTGACTCGCATTCAGGATCTCCCATCCTAACATTATACTCTATCACATAAGGATCACCGGCGCAATTCATCAAACCTATGAATATGAAGCCGCAATAATCCATTCCCTCCGCTGCAATACCGCGCACAGTAGGCTTTACAATGCGCTCTTCGACTTTAGACATAAAGAGATCATCAGCAAAAGGAACCGGGGATACCGACCCCATGCCACCGGTATTGGGCCCCGTATCACCTTCGCCTATTCTTTTATAGTCTTTAGCATTAGGAAGCATCAGATAATCACTGCCGTCAGTCAAAACGAAAACAGAGAGCTCAATACCGGAAAGGTATTCCTCTATCACCACTTTAGCACCTGCATCACCGAAACGGCCTTCAAACATTGAGGCAAGCTCCTGACGGGCCTCTTCTAGGGAATCGCTGATTATTACGCCCTTGCCGGCAGCAAGACCATCTGCCTTGAGAACATAAGGAGGCTTTAACTGCTCCAGAAAAACATTAGCATCTTCGAGTTGAGAACTCTCGAAAGTCCTGTATGCAGCAGTAGGAATAGAGTACCTTGTCATAAAAGCCTTGGCAAAATCCTTACTGCCTTCAAGCCTTGCCCCATCACAACCGGGACCAATAGCCATAAGTGAAGGCATCCTCTCGTGGAGAAAATCAGTAATCCCCTCAACAAGGGGGTTTTCAGGACCCACGACTAGCATATCGACCGACAAGTCGGAAATATGTTGCGCGATAGATTCGAAATCTGAAAGACTGCAATTCACATTTGTTGCAAAAGAGGCAGTGCCGGGGTTACCCGGCATACAGTAAAGATGCCCTGCAAGAGGACTGCGGGATAATTTCCAGGCTAAAGCACTTTCCCTTCCGCCCGAACCCAATACAAGGATATTCATATCAGTTGAAACTAATTTTGACAAAGATAGGTATAAAAATTGCTATATTTGGAGTTTAAATGGCAAAACTTCTGTGATGAAACGTACAGGCATACTTATACTCTTACTCCTGCTGACAGCTCTCTCCTGTGGTCCCAGGGCTGATATCCCTGAAAAGAAGATGATACAGATCTATTATGAGATCTCTCTTCTGGACAACTATGTCGACTACTATCCGGAAATGAGAGCCCAGAGTGACTCCATGAGGGTTTATGCCCCTCTGCTTGACAAATACGGCTATACCGAAGAAGAGTTTATCAATTCAATTCATTTTTACCTTAGAGATCCTGAGCGTTTCCTCAAGATGATTAAAGCAGTAGAAACAAAGCTAAAAGAGCGCGAACAATATCTTACCGAACTGCAGCAACCGGGTGTGGATGAAGATAGAAGGATTATGGAAGAGGCTGTCGATTTTGATGAGGGAGCACCCGTCGAGGAGCACATAGCATTTCCGGAACAGGAGGCATCGGATCAAGATACCTCCGTTCAGGATATTTCTGCTCAGGATACCTCGGTTCAGGAATTACCCGATACTAAAAATCGTCGCATCACCACCCGTGAAAAGCGTCTGACCAAAGAAGAACTCCTTGAACTCAGTAAAAAATTCAAACAACAAAAAACTAAATGATATATAGAGCCGATTATATTTTCCCAATTGACGGAAAACCAATCAAAAACGGATATGTGGAAGTTGACGAAGAGGGTACAATCCTCTCTTATGGTTCTGAGGAGAGTATTGGTACAAAAAGTATAATGTCGGCAGAATATCTGGAAGGTATACTTGTTCCGGGGTTTACCAATGCTCACTGCCACGTCGAACTCTCTCATATGAAGGGTCTATTCCGTCAGGGCACAGGTATGGATGGATTCATACAGCAGATCAATGCGTTGCGCTTGACAGTAAGTCAGGAAGAACGAATCGCTGCGCTGACAGAGCAGATGGAGCAAATGTATGCTGAAGGTGTCTCGGTAATGGCTGATATAAGCAACTGCGACGAGAGTTTCGAATGTAAAGCCTCTTCTCCTATCTATACACGCACCTATTTGGAAGTGTTCGGTACTGAGCCGGAAGATGCCCCGCAGATACTTGCGGAAGCGATTAAACTCCAGGAGAAGGCCACAAATATGGGACTTGATGCCACACCTACCCCCCACTCTCCCTATACGATGAGTCCGCTGCTCAACCGTCTATCGGCAGCTGAGGGACTTAAGTCAGGATATATCTCCTACCACAACCAGGAGAGCGACCAGGAGGAGGATATGATAAGATACGGCACGGGGGAGCTTGCAGAGGATTACAAAGCACGCGGCTGCTCAATGCCACCGGTAACGGGCGAATCCGCTCTAAAATATTTTCTTGACAATCTACAGAAGGAAGTGAAGGCTCCTATTGAGGGACGTGTACTACTGGTCCATAATACGGTTACTGACCAGGAAAGCATTGATGAGGCACTTAAAGTCCTCAAAAACCCCTATTGGGCAGTCTGTCCACTCTCCAACATATTTATACATAGGATGTTGCCCCCACTCGATCTATTGATGGCCAACAATCTCACCATCTGTGTCGGCACCGATAGTCTTTCGAGCAACCTGCAGCTTTCGATAGTGGAAGAGGTCCGCTGCATCCAGGGGCACTTCCCACATATCCCGCTTGAGGAGATATTAAAGTGGTGTTGTATCAACGGAGCTTGTGCTGTCGGTGTGGAAGAGCGCTTCGGATCGTTTACACCCGGCAAAAGACCGGGCATAGTTCTTATTGACAATGTTGATTACGAAAAGATGGTGCTTACCAGGGAGAGCAGATCTAGAAGAATATTATAATAAAGTATAATGGCGATATATTTTGACAGTATAGTTTTTGGTCCTATCAGAAGCAGACGACTCGGCAGTTCGCTAGGAATAAACCTTCTGCCTCTCAAGGGCAAGATTTGCTCTTTTGACTGCGTTTATTGCGAGTGCGGATGGAACTCAGAGGGACACTCAGATAACAAAACTCCTACGGTAGAAGAGGTACGCGAGGCCCTCAGGAGTAAATTGAGCGAGTGTCACCGTAACAATATTCCTGTGAATTCCATCACATTTTCCGGCAACGGAGAGCCTACCCTACACCCTAATTTCCCTGAAATCATAGATTATACGATACTCCTTAGGGATGAACTTTTCCCGAAAGCTGTCATCTCGGTGCTCTCCAACGCCACAATGCTGGGTAGACCGGGAGTCAAGGAGGCATTGCGTAAGATCGAGAATCCGATTCTTAAACTTGATGGTGTGGATAGGGATTATGTCAAGCTTATCGACCGTCCCCAAAATCCCAATTACAACATCAGCGAAGTAATTTCACATTTGGAGTGGTTTGAGGGGAATTTCATACTGCAGACTATGTTTTTGCGCGGAGTTGTGGAGGGCGTGGAAGTGGATTCGATGAGGAGTGATCTGCTGGAGGGTTGGCAAAAAATGGTACTGTCACTACGCCCGCGTGAAGTGATGCTCTACACCATTGATAGGGAGACTCCGCTTTCTACACTGGAAAAGGTTTCAGTAGAGGAGATGGAGCAAGCCGCTGAGCCTCTGAAGGAAGCGGGAATAAAGATCCGCATTAGCGGATAGTGTGTAGTATGAAATATGGAGTATGAAGTGTGAAATATTCAAATAACACGGGCGTAGAAAATTTTTGTATTTTCGAAGCCGTGTTATTTGAATATTAAGCATTGGAACTAATAACTAAACAATATGAGAACTGTTATACAAAGAGTTTCTTCTTCGAGTGTCAGCATAGGCGGCGAAGTGGTAGCAGCCATAAGTTACGGCATGATGGTGCTTGTAGGGTTTGAAGAAGCGGACACACAGGAGGATATCGACTGGATGTGCCGAAAGATTGCTGCATTGCGAATTTTTGACGATGAAAATGGAGTAATGAATCTCTCCGTAGTTGATGCCGGCGGTGAAGTACTGGTAGTAAGCCAATTTACGCTCTTCGCATCTACAAAGAAGGGCAACCGTCCCTCCTATATCTTTGCGGCAAAGCCGGAAACGGCCATTCCTCTTTATGAGAAATTCAAGAAAACTCTCTCCGACTGCATCGGAAAGGAAGTAAAGTGTGGAGAATTCGGAGCCGAAATGGAGGTTGCACTGGTTAATGACGGCCCCGTGACCATTATTATTGATAGCAAAAACAAATATTAGAAAAACAGATATGAAAGAGATTTACAAAAATATTCTGGGGATGATCGACCTGACATCTCTTACAGTTACTGACACTCCTGCATCTATTAAGGCTATGGTGGAGAAGGTAAACGATTTCAATAATGTTTTCCCGAACTATCCCAAACCCGCTTCGATATGCGTATATCCCAATTTTGCACGAGTTATAGCAGGTGCTCGCAAAAGCAAGGATATTCGTATTACAGTAGTTGGAGGCTGCTTTCCTGCATCTCAGAGCCCACTCAAAGTTAAGGTGCTGGAGTGCACCGAGGCGGTGACCGAAGGAGCTGACGAGGTAGATATTGTCCTGGCACTAAACTCATTTCTAGACGGGCGTCCGGAAGAAGCCTCAAGAGAGATTTATGAAATCAATAAGGCTGTAAAGGCGATAAACTCCGATGTCCACCTCAAGGTTATCCTGGAGACAGGCGCATTAAAAGATGCAGCTCAGATAGAGCAGGCATCCATGCTCGCAATGGAGGCCGGAGCGGACTTTATCAAGACATCTACAGGTAAAATCTCCCCCGCGGCCACTCCTGAGGCCGCCCTTGTGATGTGTAAGGCTATTGCAAAATATCACAACAAGACCGGACGCAAAGTTGGATTCAAGCCTGCCGGTGGAATCTCTACGCCTGAAGAGGCGTTGGTGTATTACAATATCGTGCGTGATACGCTTGGTAGTGAATGGCTCACTCCTGCGCTTTTCCGTTTCGGAGCAAGCCGGATGGCAAACAACATCCTTTCTGCACTGGAAGAAAAGGAAGTGAAATATTTTTAGATATACTTTATATTGTCAGCAATCATAGCCACGAGCACTTCTCTGGCCTCTTTGCTGGCCCAACCGATATGAGGGGTAAGCAGCAGCTTATCCCTCTTTTTCATTATCAAATATGGATGTTCTGCAGGTAGAGGCTCTTTAGTGAAAACATCCACCGCTGCACCGGCAATTATTCCTTCATCCAGAGCAGCAGCCAGATCCGCCTCATTGATGATACCTCCCCTACCCATATTGACAATATATCCATTAGGATTCATCGACTTCAATTCCTTGTGTGTAATTAAGTCTTTTGTGCGCTCATTAAGCGGTGCATGGATCGATATTACATCACTCTCAGCAAGCAGTTGTCCCAGCTCTTTAGCCGGGTATCTGTCAGAATGTGCCTTCCCGGAAGTAGGAAAATAAGAAACCTTCATACCGAAGACTTCTGCAATCTGCGCCACTCTGGAACCGATATTGCCAAGACCTATGATGCCCAAACGTTTACCTTTAAGTTCATAGAAGGGATTTGTGACATCGGTAAAAGATCCGGCTGCACTGTAGTGGCCACTTTTGACGACATTGTCAAAATAGGAAGCCTTGCCTACAAGATTGAGAATGTGCATAAAAGTCACCTGAGCCACACTTTCAGTAGAATAGTTGACTGCATTGCGTACCGGAATCCCTTTGGAGGCGGCGTGGACTAAATCCACATTATTCATTCCTGTAGCAGCCACACAGATGAGTTTCAGAGCCGGATTGGAATCCATCTCTTTTTTACCTACCCATACTTTATTTGTGATAACTACATCATATCCGTCTATGCGTTTAATTACCTCTTCCGGAGCTGTGGATGGATATGTTGTCAATTCCCCCAAAGAAGAGATGGGCTGTAGGGAAACATCCTCACCTATTGTTGCCGAGTCAAGAAAAACAATCTTCAATTTTCGCATATCCTCAAGTTTTAATACGGATACAAAAATAACAAATTATTATTGTTAACTTTGTGTGTTTTGAAAAAACTATAGAACGACGTGAGAACAAAGAAATTTTATACCGGTAAGACAGCGCTTGTAACAGGTGCCGGATCCGGCATCGGCGAGGCTATCTCTTGTAACATGGCCAAAAACGGCGCAAATGTAATTGTAACCGGCCTGGGTATGGACCAATTGGAGAGGGTATGCGAAAAATGCCGCCGTTATGGTGTAAAAGCGTGGCCTTTCGAATTTAACCTGGAAAATAGGGAGACCATTGATGACCTGGTTTCATTTCTGGAGAAGGAAAATCTGAAACCTGAGGTCATAATATTCAATGCGGGTATTTCACAGAGGGCACTCGCTCTTGACACAGATTTCTCCGTAGACCTCAAACTTATGAACATCAACTATTTCGGTTCGGTCTACATGACGAAAAAGCTTGCTCCGATGCTCAAGGCAGCCAAATGCACACATATTGGTGTCAACACCTCTATTTCAGGACTCTTCGGATTTCCCCTCAGATCGGCATATTGTGCCTCCAAAAGAGCTCTGTTCGGCTTTTTCGAGTCGCTGGACTTAGAGAATGACAATATCAAAGTGACATTCATTATTCCCGGACGTGTCAATACCCAGATCAGCAAAAGTGCAGTTTTGGCTGACGGCAAACCTTACGCCAAAATGGATCCCGGCCAGGCAAACGGTATGGATGTCTATCTTTGCGGTAAAGCCGCAGTAAGGGCTGTTGCCAAAGGAAAACACAGAAAGCTCATCGGACGAATTGAACTGCTGATGTGCTATATTTATAAATACACACCGTGGCTCTATTGGAAACTGGCTAAGAAGATTTCCGCCACCTGATCCCGTTTAAAGATTATGAAAGAGAGAATCAAAGTTATCAGCGCCATCCAGCAGGTAGGTATTGGAGTACCCGATGCACAAGCTGCCTGGGAATGGTATATCGAACAATTTGGAATTGATATAAGAGTACTTGCCTCCGAAGGAGTAGCTGACAGGATGCTGCCCTACACCGGCGGCAAACCACAGCCAAGATTTGCCATTCTGGCTCTCAACCATCGCGGAGGCGGAGGATTTGAAATTTGGGAGCCTCGTGGCAGAGAGCTCAACTGGCCTGCCTCTACCCCACTTTTGGGTGATACCGGCATCTTCATCTGCAAAGTGAAATGTCCGGATGTACAACTGGCTTATGATATCTATAAATCAAGAGGTTTGGATCTGCTCAGCGCTCCATGTAAGTCATTTGCCGGACTGGATCACTTCTACATGAAAGATCCCTGGGGCAATATCTTCGAAATAGAGGAAGACTACTTTGAGTTCACAAAGGTAAAAGGCGCCATTACAGGTGGCTCCAACGGAGTTGTACTGGGAGTTTCAGATATGGAGAAATCGATTGATTTTTATGGCAAACTGCTCGGTTATGACCGCAAGACAGCTGATGCCGAAGGCGTGTTTGAAGACATCAAAGGAGTTCCCGGTGCTGAACAGAAATTACGTCGTGTGATGCTGGAGCGCTCCCAGTCTCTTCAGGGTCCTTTCAGCGAAGTACTTGGTACCACCCATCTGGAATTAGTGCAGTCGCTTGACCGTACTCCTGTCAAACTCTATCAGGACCGTCTTTGGGGCGACCCCGGATATATCCATCTCTGCTTTGACGTACGCAATATGGAAGCCATCCGCCAAGATTGTGAAGCGGCAGGACACCCCTTCGTTTGCGACAGCGGATCGGACTTCGGTATGGGCGAAGCCAATGGTCATTTCACCTACATCGAGGATCCTGACGGCACATTGATTGAGTTCGTGGAGACCTACAAGGTGCCTATCCACAAGAAACTCGGTATCTATCTCAACCTTGCCGGAAAAGATGACCGTAAGCCTCTGCCCAAGATCATTACCAAAGCATTCAGATTCCTCAGGGTAAAACCCGAAAAATAATCTATTGCAAAAATAGAAGGTCAGCTACCACGAATAGCATAAAGAGTAGTGATGCAATGCCGTTTGATGTAAAGAAAGCGGCATTTAATCTTTTTAGATTTGTGGGAGATATAATTGCGTGCTGATAAATCAGCAGCGCAAGAAATATGCACGCACCAATGACGAAGAGCCAGCTGCCCGAAATAAGCCTGCCGAAAAGCGGTATCAAAAAAAATAGGAGAAGATGTCCTATCAGGGAAATACGCATTGCTTTTACACGCCCGAACTTCTGAGGTATTGAGTGGAGACCCTGCTGACGGTCTATCTCTTCATCAGAAAGAGAATAGAGGATATCAAAACTTGCGGACCAGAGAAAAACAGAGAGCGAAAGTACCAGAATTGCCGGTGTAAAATAGCCTGTCATAGCTACAAAAGCGGCAGAAGGAGCGATACCAAGCGCAATTCCCAGCACATAATGGCTGAGCCAGGTGTAACGTTTTGTATAGCTGTAACCAAGCAGAACCGCCAAAGCCGGAAATGCCAGGATAAAACAGAGCAGATTGATACTCAAAGCAGTCAGAAGAAAGAGTACTATATTGATAATCACGAAGGTGAGAGCTTGCCGCGGTGTTATTTTTCCTGAAGGAATTTCCCTGAAAAGGGTTCTCGGATTACGGGCATCTATCTCCCTGTCGGCATAACGGTTAAATCCCATTGCGCTGTTACGCGCAAAAAACATACAGCCTACAATTTTTAAAAGCAACAGCCATCCGAAATCTACTCCGGGTTCCTTAAGGGCAAGCACAAAACCTATCAGCGCAAAAGGAAGCGCAAATAGGGTGTGTGAAAATTTTACCAGCGAAAAATAATGAACAACCTTCTTGTAAAAACCGCACATGATTATCTCAAAACAGCACCGAATTTTGTCTGGAAGGCCTTGTATAGTTTGTCCATAGCCTTTTCTACATCAGCATCGGTAAGAGTCTGATCGGGATGCTGAAGAGTGAAGCCCAATGCATACTGCTTCTTGTCGGAAGGAATCTTGTCACCACGATAAACATCAAAGAGGATCACCTGACGGAGCAGAGTTTTCTCTGTCTGGAAGGCACATTTGCGAAGTTCAGCAAATGTAACGCTTTCGTCAAGAAGCAATGCAAGATCTCTGCGAACCTCGGGATATCGGGGAAGTTCCTTATATCTTACTTTATTGCGTTTAAGCAGTTCCATTATGCCATCCCACCTGAGTTCCGCTACGAACACGGGCTGTTTTATACCATAATGTCTGGCCAGAGTCGGCTGAATTGGACCTAAAACCGCCACCTGCTTTCCCTGGAGCCTGTATTCAAGGCCCTCACTGAAAAGATCCGAAGGAGCAGCATCGGTCTCAAGATCATAGATATTGCAACCCAGTCTCTTAAGAAGCAATTCTAGATATCCTTTGAGTGCAAAATAGTGACCGCGTCCTGTCTCATTACGCCACGATTTGGCTCCCTGACCGGTAATTGCCATAGAAATACGCATCTCCTCCTTATAAGACTTGAGATTGGAAGCAGGATCCTCCTCACCCTCTTTTGGAACATAGGAATAGACATTGCCTATCTCAAAGATCTTTAAATCAGTGGTTTGACGATTGAGATTATATGCCACAACTTCAAGAGAATTAAGAATCAAAGTTTGTCGCATACAATCCAAATCGTGACTAAGAGGATTGAGCAGCCTCACCAGCTTTTCCGAAGGGTATGTTTTAAGTTTTGAATAATAATCACTCTTTGTAAGGGAGTTGTTCATTGTCTCCACAAAACCGTTATTTGCCAAAAAATCCGATATGCGTGAACGTAGTGCTTCAGGGTCGGGACTGGGAGTCCTGTTGATGCCTACCTTCATATTGAGGGGAAGCTCGACATTGTTGTAGCCGTAGATGCGAAGTATCTCTTCCACAACATCACATTCGCGGGTAACATCTACCCTGTATGAGGGTACATCCACCAGACAACCGGTTTCGCTCTCATTTCTGATATAGAAATCGAGTGACACCAAAATATCTTTGATAGTCTGACTATCTATTCTCTTTCCGATAAATGATTCGATACGCGCATAATCGAGTTCAACCTGTACTTCACTGAATTTCTTTGGATAGGATTCCTGAATTTCTCCCACTATACGTCCTCCTGCAACCTCTGTAATGAGCATTGCGGCACGTTTTGCAGCATACATCGTATTGAGAGGGTCAACTCCACGCTCATATCTGAATGAGGCGTCAGTCTTAAGACCATGCCTTTTTGAGGTCTTGCGAATAGTTGTCGGATTGAAACAGGCACTCTCAAGGAATATATCGGTGGTGGATTCAGTTACTCCTGAATCTTCTCCGCCGAATACTCCGGCGATACACATCGGATCCTTGGCATTGCATATAACTAGGTCTTCGGAAGAGAGGGTTCTCTCCACCCCGTCCAAAGTAACAAATTTGCAATTAGGTGTGCTTCTACGCACCACCACTTCCCGACCTACTATTTTTGCTGCATCAAACACATGCAACGGGTGTCCATTCTCATTGAGGAGAAAATTGGTAATATCTACAATGTTGTTGATGGGACGCTGGCCTATCATCATAAGACGCTCTTTGAGCCAATCGGGAGATGGACCCACCTTAACGCCGCTGATGGTGATACCGATATAACGGGGAGCCAGATCCGGTGCCTCAACCCTGACAGGAATAGCCTCCCCCTCTCCTTTACAGAAACCTTCTACCGATGGAAGTGCAAACTCCACAGGTATGTTTCTCAGTTTGCAATATGCGTAGAGATCGCGTGCCACCCCAATGTGGGATGCACCGTCAATGCGGTTGGGTGTAAGACCTATTTCGAATATTGTATCTGTCTTGAGCCTGAGATAATCCTTGGCAGCAGTACCAACGACAGCTTCGGGCTCCAGCACCATTATGCCGTCATGGTCAGTGCCGATACCGAGTTCATCTTCAGCGCAGATCATTCCAAAACTCTCCACTCCGCGTATTTTGGATTTTTTAATCTTGAATCCACTGCCATCTTCATTGGGGAGCGTTGTGCCGACAGTTGCAAGGAGAACCTTCTGTCCGACTGCAACATTGGGAGCACCGCACACTACCTGCAGGAGATCCGGAGCACCTGTATTAACCTTAGTCACATGGAGATGGTCAGAATCGGGATGGTCAAAACATTCAACCACCTCGGCAACTACAACTCCTGCGAGTCCGCCGGGAATTTGCTCCACATGCTTCATCTGCTCCACTTCAAGACCTGTTGAGGTCAATATCTTTTCAACTTCTGCCGGCGGAAGATCAAATTTTAGATAATCTTTAAGCCAATTGTAGGAAACTGTCATATATCTTCTGTTTTTTCGCTATTTAAAAAGGGATTCTACGAACTCTTTCTTATCGAAGAGTTTGAGGTCTTCAATCTTCTCTCCCACCCCTATGAATTTGATGGGAAGGTGGAACTGATCGCTGATGCCTATCACCACACCACCTTTTGCCGTACCGTCAAGTTTGGTTACTGCAAGTGCGGTCACTTCCGTCGCCTTTACAAATTCTCTAGCCTGGATAAATCCATTTTGTCCGGTGGATCCGTCAATTATCAGCAGCACTTCATGAGGTGCTTCCGGTACGACCTTACCCATCACATTGCGGATTTTGGTGAGTTCATTCATCAGGTTGATTTTGTTGTGCAGACGACCGGCTGTATCGATAATAACCACGTCTGCCTCTTTGGCCACGGCAGATTTAACCGTATCAAAAGCCACGGAGGCTGGATCCGCACCCATTTCCTGCTTGACTATATCAACTCCGGCACGCTCACTCCAGATCACCAACTGATCTACTGCAGCAGCTCTGAAAGTATCTGCAGCACCTAAAATCACCTTTTTACCTTCGTTTTTGAGTTGAGCTGCCAGCTTGCCTATAGTAGTAGTCTTACCAACTCCGTTAACTCCAACCACCATTATCACATAGGGTTTCTTGGAAAAGTCAAAGGGCTCTACCTGAGATCCTGAGGCAACATCAAGCAATGCCTCAATCTCTTCACAGAGAATCTGGTTGAGTTCGGATGTATTCAGATATTTATCCCTGGCCACTCTGGCCTCAAGACGCTCGATAATTTTCTGGGTAGTCTCTACACCAACATCGGATGTTATCAGTGCCTCCTCTATGGAGTCCAGCACATCATCATCAACTATGCTTTTGCCAGCTATGGCATAGGTAATTTTATTGAAAATGGAGGTTTTGGTCTTCTTCAGACCCTCTTCAAGAGCTACATCTCTCTGTTCGGCCTCCTCCGCAGTAGCTTTTCTCTTGCCAAATATTCCAAAAATTGCCATTTCTTGTTTCTAATTGTAACTTGTAAAGGTAAGAATTTATTCTACACTATTTCCTTTAGGGAGAAAAAAGATCATTCAGGCATTAATGCACTTACAATTTCCTCCAGTTCCGAAACTTTCATTGAACAGCGTATACAGAGAAAGCCGGCCTTTGGAAAATAGGTGAGAATCGCCAGACCACGCACTATCTCCTCCTCTACCAGAGCAAACGCATCCGCTTTGATCTCTTCAGCTTCAGATTCAGAGGCCGACTCCTTTTGTGGCCCCTTTGCATAGCCGTCTGCCTCGAGGGCTCCGGTAATATCACCAATCACTTTTGAAGCAATCTCCTCCGGCTCATCCTTTAAATCGGTAATGATGATCTCCTCAATATTCATTGCCTTAAAAGCCTTTCTGGTCTTACGGTCGACTCCCATCAGAGGCATCATCATTCTGAAAAGGGAACCATCCATTTTTACCGACTCGATATTAAACTCAGAGCTCACACGCGCCAAAGTCGTATCTACATTCCCCTTATTGGCTCCGATGGCACTAAAGGAGAACATTGTCAGCAGCAGCAATAACACTATCTTTTTCATAGACCTGTATATTTTCTTAAAAGACGAAGTTTAAAAGCATTATGAGGCGGATATTTCAGTTTAAGCTCCTTTCGGGGATGTTTGACCAGGATACTCTTGTAGTGGGAGAAGGTTTCGAAACTCTTATCTCCATGATAGGCTCCCATACCGCTCTGGCCCACTCCTCCGAAAGGCATGGAAGGATCGGTCAAATGCATGATTGTATCATTGATGCATCCTCCGCCGAAATGGCACTCTCGCATCATCATCTTTGCGTACCTTTTGCCAAAGAAATAAAATGCCAGAGGCTTCTCTAAACTCTTTATTTTGCGCACAAGGGCAAATATATCGTCAAAGGGCAGCACGGGCAGCACGGGACCGAATATCTCCTCCCTCATCACAGGACTCTCTCCAGTAACCATGTCTATAATTGTAGGTTCCATCATACGATCCTTCGCCTTTCCACCCCAAAGAATTCTGGCTCCCTCCAAAGATCTCTGTAAACGCTCCACGGCCTTGGCATTCACCACATATATAAAATCCTCGCGCAGAGTATACTCTCCACCCTTCTTGTTGTAATAAAACTCCTTGATATAGCCAATCATCTTAGATACGAGTGCTTCCTTGACACTCCTCTCCACATAAACGTGGTCAGGCGCAACACAGGTCTGTCCGGCATTTAAATACTTGCCCCATACAATCCTGCGTGCTGCAGCATCAATATCGGCATCTTTATCCACTATACAAGGTGATTTACCTCCGAGCTCGAGAGTCATAGGAGTAAGACGACCATCCTTAGCCTGCCGTAACTGCAGTTCTCGGGCAACCGCAGGGGATCCGGTATAGAAGATATAATCAAATTTACATCCGAAAAGCGCCTCCCTCTCAGCAGTAGAATCCCAGGTAACATAGAGATACTCTTTGGGAAAGTTCTGCATCAATACTTGATAGAGCAACCCCGAAAGAGAGGGAGTATTTGTAGAGAGTTTAAGCACTACTGTATTACCCGCAGACATAGCGGCAGCAAGGGGGACAATGGAGAGGTTGAAGGGGTAGTTCCATGGAGCTACCACCAGACTCACTCCGTAAGGCTCCGGCACTATGTAACCTTTGGAAGGACGATTGATAACAGAGGTTTTAACCTTCTGTGGCTTCATCAGTTTTTTGAGGCGCCTGATGATATGGTTCAGTTCGGTAAGTGCATAACCGATCTCAGTTGAGATTACATCAAATGAGGATTTATTGTAATCTTTAAGAAATGCATCGAGAATCTCCGGCTCATATTTGCGGATGATGCTCCTAAGTCTTTTGAGCTGGTTGATGCGGAAATCATAGCCCAAAGTGGCACCCGTATTGAAATAATTGCGTTGTAAATCTATAATATTATTCATTGTGCAAATTTAATCATTTTTGAAGAAAGGGGGTGCGTTTAAGACAAAAGGGGCTCCTATAATTGAGCCGGATGACTTGACAACTCTTGTCGTCAAATCATCCGGCCACAAATTAAGTATCGATCAGAGACGTACCTGACGTCCCGTCATCTATTATTCATAATCTGCGAGAACTTCCTTTACCATAGAGGGTGAAAGACGGCCATAGACCTTATCTCCAACCATAACTACGGGTGCAAGTCCACAAGCTCCTACGCAACGAAGGCAATCCAGTGAGAATTTTCCGTCCGGAGTCACTCCACCAACCTCTATTCCCAGCTGTTTCTTAAATTCATCCAGCACATCTTCAGCTCCGCGCACATAGCAGGCAGTTCCCAAACAGAGCGAAATAGGGTATTTGCCCTTAGGGGTCATTGTGAAGAATGAATAGAAGCTCACAACACCATAAACCCTGGTTACGGGAATCCCGAGATTGTGGGCTACAGCCCTCTGAACTTCTTCAGGGAGGTATCCGAACACGCTCTGTGTCCTATGCAGAATAGTAATCAACTCACCCGGATCATTGTTAAATGAGTCGCATATATCTTTAATCTGCCTGAGTTGGCTATCCTTTAATTCTATTTTCATATCCTATATTTTATGGTGTTTGTCAAAATAGTGTGTATGGAGCAGATGATGTGCAAGTTCGCTCATCGGCTGGCCAAGGAATTCCTCATAGAGCTTAGTGATATAAGGATTCTCGTGAGACTTACGCAAAGGTTTGTTGGCATCTTCACGATAGAGTGATTGTGCTCTTGCCTTTAGCAAGGATGAGTCACCCTTGTGATAGGGCTGACCGGCTCCACCGATACAGCCTCCGGGACAAGCCATCACCTCCACTGCGTGGAAATTAAGTTCGCCTTTACGGATACCGTCCATCACCTTACGGGCATTGCCCAACTGGTGTGCGATACAAACATTGACTGTAGTGCCGTTGAAATCTACACTTGCAGTACGTATGCCTTCAAATCCGCGGAGCTCCTTAAAATCGAGACGCTCCAGAGTCTTGCCTGTAAACACCTCATATGCAGTACGTACGGCAGCCTCCATTACACCTCCGGTAGCTCCGAAAATCACCGCAGCTCCGGTTGATTCACCCAGAGGATGATCAAAGTCCTCATCAGGAAGCGAAACAAAGTCGATATTTGCCATCTTTATCATAGAAGCAAGTTCAACTGTAGAGATGGAGATATCCACATCAGGATTGCCATCCTTTGAAAATTCCTTCCTGGTACACTCATATTTCTTAGCAATACAAGGCATCACTGATACGACTACAAGGTCTTCTCTCTTGACACCCATCTTGTTAGCTAAATAATTCTTAGCTACCGCTCCGAACATCTGCTGAGGAGATTTGGCAGTAGAGGGTTGATCCAGCATATCAGGATAATTCTGCTCGAAGAAATTGATCCAGGCAGGACAGCAGGAGGTGAGTAACGGCAGTTTAACCGAAGTGTCACCCTTTAAGAAGGCTCCGATACGTCCGAGAAGCTCTGTTCCCTCCTCCATGATGGTGAGGTCAGCAGCAAAGTCGGTATCAAATACCTTATCAAACCCAAGTCTGCGCAGGGCTGCTGCCATCTTGCCGGTAACACTTGTTCCGGGAGTAATTCCGAATTCCTCGCCCAATGCAGCACGAACAGCGGGAGCTGTCTGCACCACAACGGTCTTTGTAGGATCTGCAAGTGCCTTGAAGACTCTACCGGTGTCATCGGTCCTGGTTAGAGCTCCTGTGGGGCAAACTGCAACACACTGGCCGCAGAACACACAGGGTGAATCAGAAAGATTCTGCTCAAAAGCAGGAGCCACAATCGATGTAAAGCCGCGATTGATTGCTCCAAGAGCACCTACGCTCTGTACATCATTACACATGGACTCACAACGGCGACAGAGGATACACTTATCCATATCTCTCTTCAACGAATATGAGTAATCCTTGCGATAGGTAGAGACTGCGGCATTTTCCACCTTACGAATCTCTCTAATACCGAGAGTCGCCGCTAGGTCCTGCAACTCGCATTTTCCATTTGAAGGACATACGAGGCAGTCTTGAGGGTGATCCGATAGAATGAGCTCCATCACGGTTTTGCGTGCATTCAGCACCCTGGGAGAGGTAGTCTTTACCACCATTCCTTCTGTACAGTCAGTAGAGCAGGAAGGGGCCAGATTGCGACGTCCCTCAACCTCTACTACGCAAATGCGACATGCACCGGGGCGGTTTTCAACGCCCAGATTATCCAGCTTCATATAGCACAACGCGGGGATGTTGATGCCCGCCTGACGTGCGGCCTGAAAGATAGTCGTTCCTTTAGCAACCTCAACAGGCTTATTATCTATAGTAAGTTTTATTTTATTATCCATAATTATCAGCGTATTTGAATTGCACCAAACTTACATTTTTCATGACAGGCACCGCACTTGATGCATTTCGACTGGTCGATAACATGAGGTACCTTCTTGTCGCCGATGATGGCGTTGGTGGGACAACTGCGAGAGCAAAGAGTACATCCGATACACTTGGTGGGATCGATAACATAACTCTTAAGAGCTTTACACTGTCCGGCCGGACACTTTTTGTCTACCACGTGGGCAACATATTCATCCCTGAAGTAATTCATGGTGGAAAGCACCGGGTTGGGAGATGTCTGTCCAAGGCCGCAAAGGGCGGTATCTTTGATTACCTTTCCAAGATTCTCGAGATAGTCTAAATCCTCCATCGTGCCTTTACCCTGACAGATTTTTTCCAGAGTCTCGTGCATACGCTTGTTGCCTACACGACAAGGTGAACATTTGCCACAAGACTCTTCAACTGTAAACTCAAGGTAGAACTTAGCCACCGATACCATACAGTCGTCCTCATCCATCACAATCATACCTCCGGATCCCATCATCGAACCGGCTGCAGTAAGATGTTCATAGTCGATGGGGGTATCGAGATGCTTCTCGGTAAGACATCCGCCGGAAGGACCTCCGGTCTGAACAGCCTTAAAGCGCTTACCATCCTTGATACCACCTCCGATCTCGAAGATTACCTCACGAAGTGTGGTACCCATGGGAACCTCGATAAGACCTACGTTGTTGATCTTTCCTGCGAGTGCAAATACCTTTGTGCCTTTGGACTTCTCAGAACCGATGGAATTAAACCACTCCCATCCCTTGAGGATGATAGGGGGAATATTGGCAAAAGTCTCAACATTGTTTACGTTGGTCGGCTTGCCTAAATATCCGGACTGTGCAGGGAAAGGCGGCTTGATAGTAGGTTCTCCGCGGAATCCCTCCATTGAATGGATCAATGCGGTCTCCTCTCCGCAGACAAATGCTCCGGCGCCGAGACGGAGTTCGATATCAAAATCAAATCCGCTACCCAGGATATCCTTGCCAAGAAGGCCGTATTCCCGTGCCTGACGGATAGCAATTTCCAAACGACGGATTGCAAGAGGATACTCAGCCCTGATATAGATCAAGCCCTTGGTAGCTCCGATACAGTAGCCGCAGATGGCCATAGCCTCAATTATAGAGTTGGGGTCACCCTCGAGGATGGAACGGTCCATAAATGCTCCCGGGTCACCCTCGTCAGCATTACAAACCACATACTTCTGATCAGCTTTATTGCCGGCTGCAATCTCCCATTTAAGACCTGTAGGAAAGCCTGCGCCTCCTCTACCTCTCAAACCTGATTTCTTAATGAGTTCGATGGTCTCCTTGGGATCTGATGCGAGCACCTGACCAAGAGCTGCGTAACCATCTCTTACGATATACTCGTCAATGTTTTCAGGATCGATAAATCCGCAGTTACGCAGTGCTATTCTAACCTGTTTCTGATAGAACTCCATATGTTTGGAGTCACTTACATGTTCCAGTGTCTCAGGATCCTCGTAGAGAAGACGTCCCACTTTTCTACCTTTAAGTACGTGTTCTTTAACAATCTCCTCAGCGTCTTCAGGTGTAACCTGAGTGTAGAATGTATTGTCGGGAATCACTTTGACGATGGGTCCCTTCTCGCAGAAGCCGAAACAGCCGGTGGTAACCACCTTAACCTCCTCTGCAAGCCCGTTGAGCTGCAAATGATGGTTGAGCTGTTCAACTAAACGATCACTCTCGGATGCACGGCAACCTGTGCCGCCGCATACCAGTAAATGCATTTTGATCTGTACCATACGACTAAAGCTTTTCCTGGATTGTCTGGTAATTAACCGGAATGATACCGTCTAAAAGTTCTCCTTTGACAATGTACTTGTCAACGATTTCCAGCGCTCTGGCTGAATCAACATGACTGAAAACTACGGGATCTTTGCCCGGGACAGTAACTTCGATGGTAGGCTCAGCATAGCAGTAGCCCATACAGCCGCCTTGGGTAACAACTACGGGGAGAGAATCCTGCTCTACTTTACGTATAAGCGTATTCATCACCTCGCGCGCACCGGCGGCAATACCGCAAGTTGCCATTGCGACCCTCACTCTGACCATCTCCTCCGCTTTGTCACTTTTCTCGCGGATTGAAATGTCCGACTTGAGGCTCTGCTTCATTTTGCGCAAATCATCAAGCGATTTAATTTTGTTCATAATATTTGAGAGTTTTTATT
>JAAYDZ010000026.1 GCA_012728975.1 Bacteroidales bacterium | reverse complement strand
TTATTACCCCCTCGGTGCGCAAACCATAACCATATATGGCAAGGTGACTATGTTGGCTTGTTTCTACAACTCACTCACCACGCTTGACGTAAGCCATAATGCTACATTAGATAGTTTGTATTGTTCCGACAACTCACTCACTAAGCTTGATGTCACCCAAAATACTGCATTAACAGTTCTTAATTGCGGCAACAATTCACTCTCTACACTTGATTTAAGCCATAATGCTGCATTAACGTATCTTGATTGTTACGGCAACTTACTCACCACGCTTGACGTAAGCCATAATGCTGCATTAGAGGAATTGTGTTGTTCCCAAAACTCACTCAATACGCTTGATGTCACCAAAAATACTGCATTACAGGAATTAGATTGTGACAAAAACTTTCTTACCGAACTTGACTTAACCAAAAATACTGTATTAGAGTTTTTATATTGTGAAATGAACTCTCTTACCAAGCTTAATTTACCCAATAGTACTGCATTACAGGTCTTGTGGTGTAGTGAAAACTCTCTTACCGAACTTGACGTCACCAAAAACACTGCATTACAGGGCTTGCGGTGTAGTGAAAACTCTCTTACCTCACTTGATGTAACCAATAATACAGAATTATGGAAACTTAATTGTTGCGGCAACCAAATAACGGGAGGACAAATGGAGATTTTGGTGAGTAGTCTGGTAAATAGAGATGGTAAAACTGAAGGTTGGTTTTATGTTCACGACCCCGATAAACCCACTAATGTCATTACTAAAGCACAGGTACTTACAGCAGAGGGGAAAAATTGGCGAGTCATGGACATTGATGGCAATGACTACGATGGCGTAGAACCTCTCAAAATGACCCTCACCACCACCAAGAACGTAGGTGAGACTATTGGATTAGATTTAAGAGCAGCCGCTGAGGACCAAGCCGATGTATGGATTGACCTCAATAACAACGGTAAAAAAGACTCCGGGGAAGATAATGTTACATTTGGTGATTGGGCGAATTACACCCTCGAAGCACAAACTGTTACGATATATGGTAAAGTAACTTGTTTAAATTGCTCAAAAAACAGTCTCACTGCGCTTGACGTAAGCCATAATGCTGCATTACAGGAATTGTATTGTTACCAAAACTCACTCACTAAGCTTGATGTCACCAAAAATACTGCATTAACTTCTCTTGATTGTAACACCAACTCTCTCACCGCGCTTGATGTACCTAATAATACCGCATTAGAGAAACTCTATTGTTACGGAAACCAAATAAAAGAAGCGGAAATGGGAACTTTGGTTAGTAGTCTGGTTGACCGATCATCATTCACAACTGCCGGTGAGTTCCGGGTGTACAGTTCTGCTGTTCCTAATAATGTCATTAATAAAACACAGGTAGCTAATGCCAAGGCAAAAAAATGGAATGTGCTTGACAATGAGGGCAACGACTATGAGGGCACAGAAGGTGCCTATACAGCTACTTCTATGATTCTTACAACTACTAAGAACATAGGTGAAATGATTGACCTGTTCATTGGAGCTGAGGAAGCCGACCAAGCGGATGTGTGGATTGACCTTAATAATAACGGAGCAAAAGAAGCAGGCGAAAGCATTACCAATTTCACCGGTTATGTGGAATACACCATTGGATCAAAAACCATTACTATTTACGGTAAAGTTACTAAGTTGTTCTGTTCCACCAACGCGCTTACCAATATTGATGTGACCAATAATACAACATTACAGAAATTAGACTGTCCAGACAACTTGCTAAAAAGTATCGACTTGAGCAAGAACACCGAATTATTCTATCTTCATTGTAATAATAACTTAATTACTGCACTTGATTTCAGCAATAATACCAAGTTAGAGAATATGTGGTGTTATAGTAATAAAATAAAGGAAGATGCAATGGGCGTAATGGTAAATTCAATGCCAAATCGTCAAGGAAAGACAGAGGGAAAGTATATGATTGCTATGGAGGGTATTGAAGATAATGAATTTACTGATTACCATAAAAGCATTCTAACCTCAAAGAATTGGATTCCCGGGTTATAATCGCTTACTCCTTATGAATTTTAATTTGTATAATAATAGATAATCAATATGAAAAAGTTTTTTACAACAATAACAATTTTGGCGATGTTTCTGGTTGTAGGCTGCGTTGACCTTGATGAGCTTTGGAGTGAGATCGATCTTCTGAAGAAGCAAGGTGAAGAGCAAGCTGATGAACTTGCGGAAAGGAAAGCCAAAATCGCAGAGTATAAGGCTTGGCTGGAGAGCTTGAAGCAGGTGACAAGTGATGCAAACTCTGAGGTTAGCTCCATCAAGGGGTTGGTGGATGCCATGACCAAAAAGGTCTATATCGTTTCTTATACGGAATTGGCTGATAAGAGTGGTTATGAGCTCGTTCTGAGTGATGGCACCAAAATGGTCTTGAAACACGGTCCAGCCGGTGCCGATGGCAAAGATGGCAAGGATGGAGCTGAGGGAAAGGCCGGTAACGATGGAATTGCGCCGAAAATCGGCGTTAAAAAGCACAGCGACGGTTTGCTCTACTGGACTGTCAACGGCGAGTTCCTGATAGATAGTGATGGCAAAATGGTGCCTGCACAGGGTAAGGATGGTGCCGATGGCAAGGATGGCAAAGATGGAGAAGATGGCGCCCCCGGTACCGATGGCAAGGATGGCAAGGATGGCCAAGATGGTGCTACCGGCGCCGACGGTACTCCGGGTAAAGATGGTTTCACTCCGCTTTTGAGGATCAACAATAGCTATTATTGGGAGATGAGCCTCGACGGTGGTAAAACCTGGCAACTCGTCAGAGACATCAACAATAACCCCGTATATGCACGAGGCCCGCAAGGCACTCCCGGCGCCGATGCCCCGGCCGGTAGTGTGGGTCCTCAAGGCCCCACAGGCTCCGAAGGTCCTGCCGGTCCAAAGGGCGAAACAGGTGATCCCGGTCAGGATGGCGACCCCAACCTCACCATCACCGAAGCCAACGGAGTCGTAACCATCGTTTACAAAGGCACAACCTATATTATTCCGAAACTACCTCTAATGTCGCATAGTATGACATTTACTACCACCAAGAATGTAGGAGAAAGCCTTCGCCTAAAACTTGATGCCGCTGAGGCTGACCGCACCGATATATGGATTGACCTCAATAACAACGGTACAAAAGACTCCGGGGAAGACGAGATTACATTTGATGATTTTGTGTATTTTAACCTCGGAGCACAAACTGTTACGATATATGGCAAAGTAACTACTTTTAATTGCTCAAACCAAAATATCACTGAGCTTGACGTAACAAAAAATCCGGTATTACAGGCACTTAACTGTTCTCACAACTCACTATCTACGCTGGATGTAAGTAAAAATACCGGATTAATGAAACTCTATAGTCATATGAACAAAATAAAAAAAGCTGCAATGGATAATTTGGTGAACTCCATAGTCAATCGCACAGGAAACACTCCGGGAATATATTATTTATATTATGGATCATTAGACGAAAATGAATTCGAGGCTTCCCACGCAAGTACTCTCGCTGATAAGAATTGGCAGAAAGGTAGTCTGGGCTAGGTCACAAAATGAAAATGCGGTCCGAAACGCTCGAATGCCGCTCTGTCCAGTTCCTCTCTTGCCTCCGGATGAGCAATGCTGATGATAAGCTTGGCGCGCTCCTGGAGGGATTTTCCATAGAGATTTACTGCACCATACTCTGTCACCAACCAGTGGATGTGGTTGCGGGAGGTAACAACACCTGCTCCTGGGGTCAGTACCGGAGCTATCTTGCTGATACCCTTATTAGTAGCTGATGGCATCGCTATGATTGCCTTGCCACCTTCTGACCTGGAGGCACCATAAGTAAAGTCCATCTGTCCGCCTACGCCGGAGTAAAATTTGGTGCCGAGTGAATCGGCGCATACCTGACCTGTGATATCTACCTGGAGTGCGGAGTTGATAGCGGTTACCTTGGGATTTTGTGCAATAATAAAGGGGTCGTTGGTGTAAGCGACATCCATCATGAGTACCATCGGGTTGTCATCTATAAAGTCGTAACAAGTCTGCGAACCCATAAGGAAAGTGGCTACCATCTTCCCTTTGTCGATCGCTTTATTTGCTCCATTTATAATACCTTTTTCCACAAGAGGGAGTACTCCGTCTGCAAACATTTCGGTATGGATGCCGAGGTTCTTATGATTACCAAGTTGCGCTAATACTGCATTAGGAATAGCCCCGATACCCATCTGAAGGGTGGCGCCATCCTCTATGAGATTGGCACAGTGGATGCCGATTGCTTTCTCAATTTCGTCAGGCTCGGAGAAGTGAGCCGGTTCAAGAGGAGTATTGTCTTCGACAAACAAATCGATCATCGATACGGGGATCATCGCATCACCCCAGGAGCGGGGCACATTTTTATTTACAACAGCTATAACATGCTCTGCACATTCGATTGCAGCCAGAGTAGCGTCAACTGAGGTGCCGAGGGAGACATAGCCGTGCTCATCAACCGGAGATACCTGGATCATTGCTACATTACAGGGAAGATATCCGCCTCTGTAGAGTTTCTGTGTCTCGCCAAGTAAGATGGGAATGTAGTCGGCATAACCGGCCTGAACACTTTTGCGCACATTGCTTCCCACGAAAAATGCCTGGTGAAAAAAGATGCCTTCATATTTGGGATCAGCGTAGGGGGCTTCACCCTCGGTATGGAGGTGGTGGATACGTACATCCCTGAGTTCGCCCGCATCACCGCGGCGGCAGAGTGCCCTTATCAGGATTTGGGGGGCACTCGCAACGCTGCTCAAATGGATATGGTCACCCGATTTTACCACTTTTACTGCCTCGTCGGCGCTGATAAACTGAATATTTTGCATTGTTGTTGTTTTTAATCTATTTAGTTGTTTTGTTTGAGTGGCAAATTTATGAAAACATATCCGATTTGGGAAACTTTTGGTAATTTTGCCATGTTTAACACCAACCGCCAATGAAGAGAGATATAAGATTAGAGGCATTTGCAAGACTCCTCGATATCATGGATGAGCTTCGTGCCAAATGTCCCTGGGACAGGGAGCAGACAATGGAATCCATCAGACCGCTTACCATTGAGGAGACTTATGAATTGAGCGAAGCCATTCTTGCGGGTGACTCGCGTAATATAGCAAAGGAGCTGGGCGATATCCTGCTCCATATAGTCTTTTATGCCAAGATAGGTAGCGAAGAGGGCACATTTGACATTACTGATGTCATCAATATGCTCAACGAGAAACTCATTTACCGCCATCCGCATGTCTTTGCGACTACTTACGTAAAGGATTCCGATCAGGTGATACGCAATTGGGAGTCCCTGAAACAGACTGAAAAAGATGGCAACAAGACCGTACTCTCCGGAGTCCCCGAATCCCTGCCTTCGCTACTCAAGGCCTACCGGATGCAGGACAAGGCACGGGCAGTGGGATTTGACTGGGAGGAGAGATCTCAGGTATGGGATAAGGTTGCCGAAGAGATAGGGGAATTTCGTACAGAACTCGACTCTATGGATGCTTCCGATCCTGAGTCGGTAGAAAGGGCCGAAAGCGAGTTGGGAGATCTGCTCTTTTCTATAGTTAATGCGGCACGTCTGTATGATCTCAATCCGGATACTGCTCTGGAGATGACCTGCCGCAGGTTTAAGAAGAGATTTACCTATCTGGAGCTTAAATGCAGGGAGCTTGGATGCAATCTGAAGGATATGACACTCGAGGAGATGGATGCTATTTGGGACGAGGCAAAAAGTAAGGGACTCTGATATGTGGCAGGAGAGGACAGAGCTGCTCCTGAATCCGGAGCAAATGGATCGATTGCACAATGCACATATAGCGGTTATAGGGCTTGGAGGTGTAGGTGCCTATGCCGCCGAAATGCTTGCTCGGGCCAGTGTGGGTTCATTGCTGATACTCGACTCTGATAATGTCTCTGTTTCCAACCGAAACCGCCAGTTGCTTGCGCTGAAGTCCACCACGGGTAGGCCCAAAACTGAAGTGATGGCCGAACGTCTTCTGGACATAAATCCCGATCTTTCACTTACCATTATCAATGATTATCTCACTCCGGAAAATGTGGAGCAGCTCCTCGCCGGACACCCTATTGACTTTCTGGTAGATGCCATTGACACACTCTCCCCAAAGATAGCTCTCATACGCTATTGCGTTTCACAACGGATACCACTCGTCTCCTCCATGGGGGCGGGAGCCAAATTTGATATGACTAAAGTGAAGATAGCCGACATTTCAAAATCATATAACTGCCCTCTTGCCTACATCATGCGTAAAAAACTCCGCAAGGAGGGTATTACAAAGGGTTTTAAGGTGGTTTATTCAGAGGAACTTCCCGATCGCGAAGCCATCATCCCCGTAGAGGAAACAAACAAGAAATCACAGGTGGGTACCATTTCCTATCTTCCGGCAGCTTTCGGGCTTGCATGTGCCCAAACAGCAGTTGCATTTTTCATTTAATGATGCTATATTTGTCGTCTGACAGACATAATTGCAATTTCCAATATATAATTTTTATAAATAGTTATGACACTAAAAGAGATAGTCGCCCTTGTTGAAGGGAAGGTGGTGTGCGGAGAACATAATCTTGACGACTCTGTTGAGTATGCCTTTTCTTCCGATCTGATGAGTGATGTGCTAACACTGAGAATCACAGATTTTCTGCTTGTTACAGGACTTAGCAACATTCAGTCCATAAGGACGGCCGAAATGTCCGACCTTAAATATATTCTTATTGTGCGTGACAAGAAAGTCACCCAGGATATGATAGAACTTGCTGAGGACAATGATATGACCATTATTACTACCGAGTTCTCTATGTTTAAGACTTCCGGTCTGCTCTACAACGCAGGTCTCAAACCTGTTTATTGATTATGGAACTTGTTTATAAAGTTGAAGGCGGTGATTTTAACAAAGCCGGCCATGCCTCGTCACAGATCAAGAGGGTACTCAAACAACTTGGAGTGCCTCCTGCAATAATCAAGCGTGTGGTGGTTGCCCTCTATGAAGCTGAAGTCAATATTGTGGCTCACGCCTGGCGCGGAGTCATCACCGCCGGTGTTAATGAGTCCGGTATCCGGGTGGTTCTCGATGATGAGGGTCCGGGCATCCCAAATATAGCACAGGCTATGGAAAAGGGCTACTCTACCGCCTCTCCGGAGGTGCGCGATATGGGTTTTGGTGCCGGTATGGGGCTCCCTAATATTCGTGCCAATGTGGATGAATTCAATATCACCTCTGAGGTTAACAAGGGTACTGTTTTGGATTTTTTCATTAGATTCTGATAACTTATGACAGAGGGTCTATATTGTAGATATTACCGTGGGCTGGAGATCATGACGGATCTTTGCATCGGTTGTTCACACTGTATTAAGGTGTGTCCGACTGAGGCCTTAAGGGTGAAAGAGGGTAAAGCTACAATCCATTCCGACCTCTGTATCGATTGCGGCCGTTGCTATCGTGAATGCCCCACAAATGCGATTAGGGTGGTAGATGATGATTTCGATCATATTTTTGATTACAAACATCGTTTACTGCTGGTACCGAGTCTTTTCTATTCCCAGTTTGAGGATATAGAGATTAATGAAATCAATCGTATTATTGGCTCGCTGGGATTTACGGAAGTAAGCCCGGTGGAGTTGGGTGTAGATTATCTCATAGAGGAGATGAATCGTTACATCGAAGAAGCTCCGCCTGAAGAAAGACCTGTGATTTCCTCCTATTGTCCCGCTGTTGTACGTCTGATTCAGGTGCGTTTTCCCTCACTGGTGGACAATCTGATGACGCTTTTGCCTCCTCTGGAGATTACAGCCCTATACTATAAGAATAAGTATCGTGAAGTAGGAATTCCTGAGGATGAGCTGGGTATATTTTATCTTACGCCCTGCGTGGCCAAGATTGCTGCGGTTAAAGACCCTGTTGGAGGATATGTTTCTCCTATTACAGGAGTAATCAATATGGACTTGGTCTATAGTAAAGTGATGATGGCACACCGTAACCACACTGTTACCGAAAACAATATTCGTGTTAACGAGGAGATTACCTCCAATGCTATCCGCTGGTCTACCACTCGTGGAGAGGCCAATGCGACACGCGGTGTAGCTTTGTCTATTGACGGTATGGGCAATGTAATAGAGTTTTTGGAAAAGGTGGAGAATGGGGATATCGAGGGTGTGGACTTTCTGGAACTTCGCGGCTGTGATGAGTCTTGTTCAGGAGGCATACTTGTGAGGGGTAATCGTTTTTTAGTGGCTGACAATCTCCACAAAAGGGCTTCTACCGCCCCCTGGGTTAACCCCTACATTAAGGATTTTCGCAAATATTGCGCTGACTATATGATGTTTGATAAGGTGCAACCACGTGCCTTTATGAAATATGGCAGGGATATCAAGGAGGCCATCCGCAAGATGGAGGAGGTACGTACGCTCAAGCAGACGCTTCCCGGCATAGACTGCGGTGCCTGCGGTTCTCCCGGCTGTGAGGCTCTCGCCGGAGATATAGTCAATGGTAAGAAAAGTATTAACAATTGCGTATTCATGCAGCTTGTCAATCAAAAAAGGGGTAAGCTGCAGGTGGACGAGGCCATCGCTATGATGGAAGAAATATGGGGTAAAAAAAGATATGACTATTAGACAACTTGTAAAAGAAATGGACCTTCAGGTATTCTCAGGTGAGAATGGACTTGACAGGGAGATTGAGGGCGGATATGTATCAGACCTGCTCTCTGACGTTATGGGCTTTTCACAGGAAGGTGAGGTTTGGGTAACTCTCCAGACACACAAAAACATAATGGCAGTGGCATCTCTCAAAGATTTGGCTGCTATCGTGCTTGTTAAAGGGCTCAAACCCGATGAGGATGCAATGGAGGTTTCAAATGAGGAGGGACTCCCAATTCTGGGTACTGATAAATCCTGTTTTGAATTTACAGGCAAACTCTGGTCTCTCATAAAATAACAACCGTGGAGCTTGGGTCATACAGAGGGGATTTGCATAACCACACGTTTCTCTCCCCCTGCGGTGACATCGAGATGACTCCGAGGTTCATCGTCAGCCGCGCCCGGGAGAAGGGTTACAGCATTGTGGGCATAACCGACCACAATACCACCCGACAATGTCCTGAGATACATGCTCTTGGCCAAGAGAACGGTATTCTGGTGCTCTGCGGAGCTGAAATCACCACACGGGAAGAGGTTCATTGTCTCGCTTTTGTAGAAGACCTGGAACGGCTCGATAAGTTGCAGGAATATCTCAGCAAACATCTTCCTCCTATTCCCAATGTCCCTGAAAAATTCGGTTACCAACTATGGGTTGACCGTGATGAAAATATCCTCGGCGAAGAGGAATATCTTCTCATCTCAGCAATTGACCAGTCTTTGGAGCAGGTAGAGGCCTTTATCAGGAGTCTGGATGGAATTTTTGTGCTGGCGCATGTCGACAAGAGCCGTGATTCGGTGATCTGCCAGCTGGGATTTATTCCATTCGACCTCAAACCGGACTCACTGGAGATTTCAGCCCGATGTGACTTTAATCAATTGCTCCAAACGCATAAATACCTTTCGAAATATCGTTTCATTCGTTCTTCGGATGCCCATTATCAGGAGGACTTCCTCTCTTCGGGATGCACTTTTCATATCAGAGAGCTCTCCTTTGCGGAGGTTGCGATGGCTCTCAGAGGGCAGGAGGGACGCTTTGTTTCACTTGATTGAATCTTGACATTATGAATGATCTTGCAATGCATATTCTGGACATTGTCCAAAATTCGATTTCGGCTGGAGCCAAAAATATATGGATTGAGGTACTGGTATCGGTAGTACGCGATCTGCTCTCTATTTCAGTCAAGGATGACGGCAAGGGGATGACTCCCGAAATGGTAGCCAGGGTGACGGACCCTTACTGTACCACCCGTACTACCCGTAAAGTGGGACTTGGACTCCCACTCTTAAGGCAGGGTGCCGAGCAGGCGGGTGGCTCGCTCTCCATTGACTCTACAGTCGGAGTAGGTACTACAGTTAAAGCGGAATATGGCCTGAGTCACATTGACCGTCCTCCGATGGGAGATCTGGCGAATGCTTATGTGCTACTGCTCGGAGCCAATCCTGAGATCAATATAATCTTGAACTATATTACTGACGAGAACGATTTCAGTATCAGCACAAGAGAGCTCGATGAGGCTCTGGAGGGGTTGCCTCTTAACGATCCTCAGGTGATGAAACTTATTTATGAGATGGTTAGCAGCAACCTCTAAACATTTCTTTTTGTTTATGAGAAATAATATGGTTATTTTTACGCTTTATTTTAGGAAACCCTTGTTTATTCTGTTAAAACAATAAACATTTTATATAATAAAAACTCTCAAATATTATGAACAAAATTAAATCGCTTGATGATTTGCGCAAAATGAAGCAGAGCCTCAAGTCGGACATTTCAATCCGCGAGAAAAGTGACAAAGCGGAGGAGATGGTCAGAGT
>JAAYDZ010000025.1 GCA_012728975.1 Bacteroidales bacterium | reverse complement strand
GGAAGTCCCATATTGTAGGCTGTAGTGAGAATAGCGACTATTTCCTCTTCGCTATGTGCCTTTATTACCAGTTTGGGAATGAGTCTGTAGAATGAGGCATCCGTGCCGAATGCCAGCGTGCTGAGGGGATCGTGGAGCATTCTCTTTTCAGGGATGATGCTCTTGAGTTTGTCATAAAACTCTTTGTACTTGCCTGCTATCATAATGTATTCAATAATTCGAAAAGATGTTCCGTGCCCAGCTCTCTGCCTATAACGCGTTTTTTTCTGTCAAGCAGGTAAATCTGCGGTACCGTGCGAACATCATAAAGTGTATCCAGGCCGGAGTTTCCGGTTTTATCCCACAAATATACCCATTTTTTCGGGTTTTTTTTATGAAAATCACGCCAGGCCGCCTCATCTTCACCGACGTAGATGCATTTTACCCTGACCCCATTTTTTCTGAGATATTTCTCTTTTTCTGCCAGGGCAAGCGCTTCTTTGTGACACTCTTCACAGGAACTAATATAAAACCAAAGAATGGTGTATCGGGAGCAACCCTGTAGTAATCTGCGCTCTCGTCCCTTAATGTCAGTGAGGAAAAGGTCGGAAGCCTTTTCTCCCGGAAGATTGGTGGAGGAGAGTCTTATATCGTAGGAAATATAATCCAGATATTCCTTGGACCAATATTCCTCTTGTCCGAGTATGTAGGTGCGTCCGATATCCAGAGCTCCCTGCTGGAATGGTGCACCTGGAGTGTTTTTTAGGAAAGAATAGAGTTCGTGAAAGGTTTCACGGTAAAGTGTCGAATCCGGGGCTGTCCTTCGGTGAAAAGTTTCCGCAACCTGGTCTATCACATCTTTGTCAACCGGCTCCATCGAAGCGAATATATTTGCGAAGAGTTTTCTGAATTCGTTACTTTCATTGATTTTGACATCCAGAAGACGGCACAGCGCTTCACAGTTGAGTTTGCGGCCGGCGATGATGTTGAATCTGTCTATGAGAAACATCGTTGGAGTAGTCAGTACGCCATATTTCATGTGATACGAACTTGTGACTTCAGGATCCCAGAGATGAAATATGATGACATCCGGATTGGATATATCTCCAAAAATGCGCTTGACATACTCTTCCCACTCTTGGCGGTTGCCTTGGGTATAGAGTGCGAAGATGGTGATTTGTGGGCCGGAATACTCTTTGGCAAATTTAGCCAGCTGAGGAGTCTCTTCCTTACAGGTACTGCATTTGTCATCATAGAAATAGAGTATTTTCCACTGGCCGTCACCTTTGAGAATGTTGACCATATAGCCATCCATGTTCTCTACAATGAGTTCAGGAGCATCGCAGCCAATCATAGACGATCTGTTGAACTCCGCAAAAGTATAGAGCAGATGCCAGCTTTCGGGATTGGCCCATTCGAGTTTTCCATTGAGAAACCAGTTGTCCGCGATGTGGAGTGAAACCGCCTCCATTCCCATTATAGGAGAACTATAAAAATAGTCAAATGCAGCTCCGGCAACTTTGGCCTGATCTTTTTTATCAGGAAGAGCGGTTATTAGGCGATCAATCCTGGAGTTAATGGTGTCGGTAGGATAAAAGAGGAAAGAGTCGAAGTATTCTTCGATGCCTTTGTGGATTTTGGCCGTGTTCTGGCCGAATATGGAAAAGACTCCGATGACCAGGACGAAAACCAAAGATGTTACCCTTTGTTTCATGCCTGCAACAGATACTATTTGTGAATGTAATCGTTGATGTCAATGCCTGGTGGCAAAAAACATTTGGCGTCACCGCCATTCATGAGTACATCTCTTACTACCGTTGAGGAGATAAATGAATATTCGTGTCCGGCGGGAATAAATATACTGGAGATCTCCGGAGCCATTTTTCGGTTGGCCTGGGCGATAACGCTTTCAAGTTCGAAGTCGGTGGTGGTTCTCAAGCCTCTGATGATGCATACTGCCCCTATTTGTCTGCAGTAATCCACTGTGAGGCCGGTGTATGAGTCTACTTCTACGCGTTCCAGATCACCGATGGCTTTCTTTATCATCTCGACTCTGGCTTCGGGAGAAAATAGTCCTCCTTTGGAACTGTTGTATCCGACCGCTACGACAACTTTGTCAAAGAGTTTCAGTGCGGATTTTAAAACATCCAGGTGACCCATTGTGAAGGGATCGAAAGAGCCTGGAAAAAGTGCAAGTCTCATATTTTTCATATCAGATATCACACCGCGAAGTTATAGTTAAAAAACAAGAATTCAAAAAGTTATTATAAACTCCAGTCAATGGGGGAGAGCCCGCGGCTTACAAGTGCTTCATTGGTCATCGAGAAATGCCTGCACCCGAAAAATGCTCCCCTTGCCAGAGGCGAAGGATGCGCTGATTCAAATACGAAATGTTTGGAGGTATCAATGAGATCCTTTTTGCTCCTTGCGAAATTGCCCCAAAGTAGAAAAACAATATTTTCGCGCTTCTCGGAAAGGATGCGGATAACGGCATCTGTAAACTCCATCCATCCTATTCTGCTATGGGAAGTAGCTTCAGAGGCCCTTACGGTAAGTACTGCGTTGAGCAGGAAAACTCCCTGGCGTGCCCATCCCTCAAGCGAACCATCCTTCTGAAGGGTAATGCCAAGATCATTCTCTATCTCCTTATATATATTTAGCAGGGAAGGGGGTGGCTGGACTCCATGTGGCACTGAAAAGGAGAGACCGTGAGCCTGCCCGGGGCCGTGATAGGGATCCTGGCCCAGAATTACTACCTTTACTTTATCAATGGGCGTGAGAGCGAAAGCATTAAAAATAAGAGGTCCGGGAGGGTATATGATTCGTCCCTGAAGTTTCTCGGTGCGAAGTGTCTCTACAAGAGAGGCGAAGTAGGGTTTCTTGAATTCTTCGCTCAAAGCCTCTTTCCAACTGCTTTCGATCTTCACGTCCATAATTATTGCTCTGAAAAGACGTAGTT
>JAAYDZ010000024.1 GCA_012728975.1 Bacteroidales bacterium | reverse complement strand
TTATCGGTCTCCAGACAGCTGACAAGTTTGGCGTTGCCTTACCTGCAGATTGGCATCCCGGAGACGATGTTATCGTGCCTACAGCCGGTTCCTGTGGAGTTGCAAAAGAAAGAATGGAAGGTAAAGAGGGTGAGATGACCTGCTACGACTGGTTCTTCTGTACCAAGAAACTTCCTAAGGAAGAGATTGAAAAGAAAATTTATAAGAAATAGTTGTTTTAAGTGAACTTCCTGACCCGCACCACGTGCGGGTTAGGATTATTAAATATATTGAAATATGCCAAGACCTAAGAAATGCCGAAGAATACAAAGTTTGCCGGAAGTTATGTGTTTCAAGCCGGTTGGAGTTCCGTTGAGAGACCTGGAGAGAGTAATTATAGAACACGACGAGTATGAGGCATTCAAATTAGCTGCTTACGACAGGTTGTTGCAGGAAGAGGGTGCGGAGAGAATGGAAATCTCGCGACCCACTTTTACGCGGATCTATAATTGTGCCGTTCAAAAAATAGCGCAGGCTCTTATAGAGGGTAAAATTATAGACATCAATTGTTGTGAGGAAGTTCTTAAACAAATTAAAGAAAATGAACAAATCGGCCCCGGTAGGCATGAGAGAGGGATGGGTAGACAGCGTCATGGACCCAATGCTGCCGGAGTGGGCAAAAGAATGAGATATTATCAAAATAAAGAAGAATAATTATGAAGATTGCAATTACATCCGAAGGAAATAGTTTAGACTCAAAGATGGATAGTCGTTTTGGACGTTGTGCTTATTTTGCCATATACGATACCAACACGAAAACCACAGACTTCTTTGAGAATCCTGCGAAGGATTCTCCGGAAGGCGCCGGTCCCAAAGCAGTAGAGTTTATTGCCTCAAAGGGAGTCAAAAAGGTGGTTGCCGGTGAATTTGGCGGAAAAGCAAAAGCTCTACTGGAAAAACTCAACATCGAGATGCAACAGGAAAAGGATAAAACCATCTCAGAAATCATTAAACAATTATAAACGCTTACCAAGCGTTATTTGATTATTAATATTTTAAAAAAGGAGATTATTATGCCGAGATTTAATAGAACAGGACCACGAGGAGAAGGTCCTATGACAGGTCGTCAAATGGGAAAATGTACCGATTATGGCGCTGATAGAAAAGGTTTCGCAGAAGAAACCTCAGTTGAAAATATGAATACTAATGAAGGACGCGGTATGGGCAGAGGCTTAGGCTTGGGCCGAGGTCGTCGTGGAGGTGGTAGAGGAATGGGAAGAGGATTTGGACGCGCCTGTGGCTCGGGAATGAGATCCGGAGCAGGATTCGGTCGCGGACTGGGCCGCGGGTTTGGACGTGGAGTCGGACAAAATCAGGAATAATTCACGGAAAAATAAACAACTCATAAAAATAAACGTATGACAAAAAAAATAGCTATCCCGATGGAAAACGGGAAAGTAAGTTCTCATTTTGGCCACTGTGCATATTTTGCAATTGCTACTATTGAGGAGAACCGGATTGTTGAGATCACTGAACACAAACCCCCAAAACACGAGCCGGGGGTGTACCCACGCTGGGTCGCCACTTTGGGCGTTACTGATGTTATAGCAGCAGGGATGGGACAGAGGGCCATCAATTTATTCCACGAGCAAAATATCAATGTATTTGTAGGAGCTCCTTTAGAGGGAGCGAAAGAAATTGTAGAAAAGTTTTTAGCAGGAAAGCTTGAGCTCAGTGCCAATTGCTGCGATCATTGATGACGAAGCCCATGAAAATAGCAATCGCCAGCGGTAAAGGCGGAACCGGTAAAACCTTCATTTCAACCAATCTCTATAATCTTTTACAAAAAAAGGGGTTGAATGTGGCTTTGGTGGATTGTGATGCGGAAGAGCCCAATGCAAGACTATTCCTTACGGAAGGAATCTTAAAAAGCAGCCGTGAGGTTAACCAAAAAGTGCCGGTAATTGACGAATCCAAATGCACCTATTGCGGAAAATGTGCGGAATATTGCAACTACAATGCGATCTTTTTCCTGAAAGAGCCCAAAATAGTAAATGTACTTGAGGAGATATGTCACGGCTGCGGAGCTTGTTCTGTGGCCTGTAGTTATGGTGCCATAACGGAAAAAGATGATCTTTTGGGTCATGTCAGCAATTTTGAATTCTCAAACAAGAGTGCTCTTATCGAATCCAGAACCCGAGTTGGCGTTTACTCTTCTGTAAATGTCCTTAAAGCCGCTATTAAAGAGGCTTCCGGCTTCGATTTAGTTCTATTTGATGCACCTCCGGGTATCGGTTGTCCCTTTATCCAGACTGTGGCGCAGGCAGATTATGTGGTGTTGGTGACTGAGCCGACCCCTTATGGTCTGAGTGATTTGAAGCAATCGATTGAGACGCTCAAAGGGATGGATAAGCCTTATGGTGTGATTGTCAACAGGGCCGGATTGGGCAATGACGTGGTATATGATTATCTGAAAAAGGAGAATATCCCACTGTTGATGAGTATTCCTTTCGACAAAAATATAGCGGTGAGCTATTCCAAGGGGGAATTGCTGACTGATCAGGATAGCAAATGGAAGGAAAAATTCAGCGAACTATTTAACAAAGTAAAAGAGGAATATGGAAATAGCAATAATTAGCGGAAAAGGCGGAACGGGGAAGAGCAGTATAAGTGCCGCATTTGCAACTCTGCAGAAAGAAGTGGTGCTAGCCGACTGCGATGTAGATGCAGCCAACCTCTTTTTGTTGTTCAATCCTGTTTGTGAAGAGGAACAAGTGGTGATTTCGGGACAAAAAGCAGTCATTGACTATGACAAGTGTATTGCTTGTGGAGAGTGTATCGATTACTGCCGGTTTGATGCCATCGTAGAGGAGAATAACAGGGTTAAAATCATTGAGACCTTCTGTGATGGTTGTCTGTTGTGCTCACGCATTTGCCCGCAGGAAGCAATTGATATCGTGGATGAAGATAAGAGCCGTATTTATGCAGGAAGTTTTAAAAATGGCAGAATGGTCTATGGGCGACTTGCTCCGGGTGAGGAGAATACAGGTAAAATAGTCAGCAAGGTGCGGGATAAAGCGAAGCAAATTGCAAAAGAATCAGGGATTAAAGATATCATAATCGACGGGCCTCCTGGAATAGGATGTTCTGCCATCAGTTCCATCACAGGTGTTGATGCCGTTGTGGTGGTGACCGAACCGACCCTTTCCGGACTTCACGACCTGAAACGTACCCTGGAAATCACTTCCGGTTTTAAACTGCTGACGAGCGTTATTATAAACAAATATGATATTAATGAGGAGATGTCTTCGAAAATCGAGGAATATTGTGCTCAAAAAAATATAGAGGTTGTTGGAAAATATCCATTTGATCCGCTCGTGGTTGAAGCTATGGTGAATTGTCAGTCGATAACCGATTTTGCTCCCGATGCAGAAATCAGTAAACTCATAAAAAATTCTTACCTAAAATTTTCATAATTAGGTTGTATGTTAGCAAAATATTTGTTATATTTACCCCAACTTTTTTTTTAAAAAATTAAGGGGAAGGAGCTAAATAGATCTAAAGGAGTTAGATTTTCCCGTTAAAATATAGTGAAAATGGAAATTCATCACAGAATTGAAGATGAACGAAGAGGCTCTTTTTATATCATGGATAAAGAGAGACAGATAGCCGAACTCGATTACGACCTGAAAGATGGCATATTAAACGCCTACCATACAGGAGTTCGTCCGGAGTTGGAAGGACGGGGAATCGCAGGCAAGCTCTTCGATGAAATGGTAAAATACGCAAGAGAAAATAAATATAAGGTAATCCCTTCATGTTCATATATTTTGGTAAAATTCAGACGACATCCGGATAAGTATTGCGATATCTGGTTTCGCACGGAAGATGAACCCATAGGCGCTGCTTGTGGGGTTAGGCCGAAATAATAATTCGAGGGTGTTATTATATTATAAAACATTAATTAACACATATTTAAAGTCTAATTATTATGAAGAAACAACGAATTATTGTTATCGGTGGTTCTGCAGCGGGCCCTAAAGCTGCATCAAGAGCACGTCGTTTGGACGAAAATGCTGAGATTACCATTATTCAAAAAGCACCGGATCTCTCAATGGCTTCTTGCGGATATCCCTACTATGTAGCGGGTGTCTTTGATGATCGCAACCAACTATTGGCCACTCCGGCGGGAGTAGTGCGCGATACGGATTTCTTTTGGAATGCTAAGAGAATCAAAACTCTTGTCAATACGGAAGTGACTAACATTGACAGGAAAAACAAGAGCGTGGACTACAAGAACTTGCTTACGGGAGAGAGGGCTTCGTTACCTTACGACAAACTGGTAATAGCAACAGGTGCAACTCCTTTCAAACCCCCCGTGCCTGGTATTGATTTAAAGGGAGTTACCACTTTGCAGTCTATGGCTGATTCAGACTTTTTGAGAAAAATAGGTGATGATGGTGAAGTTAAAAATGCAGTAGTGATCGGTGGAGGCCTTATCGGTATCGAGACCTGTGAGGCTTTAGTCCTATCGGATATTAAAGTAACGCTTGTGGAGTTGTTGCCGCAACTATTGCCATTCCTGGACAAAGACATGTCACTGAATGTAGAGAAATATCTCAAAACAAAGGCGAATGTAATTCTCGAAAATGGAGTTTCCGAGTTTATTGGCGAGAATGGAAAATTAAAAGCCGTAAAACTTCAGGACGGAACTAAAATACCATGCGAGATAGCTGTGGTTGCTACCGGAGTCAGACCCAATACAGCATTGGCAAAAGAGGCCGGATTGAAGATAGGTGAGTGCAGAGCGATTGAAGTCAATTCCTATATGCAGACTTCCGACCCCGATATTTATGCAATCGGTGACTGTATTGAGGTTCCACACCTTGTTTCAGGTAAGAAAGTTCATGCTCCCCTTGGTGACCTGGCTAATCTCCAAGGTCGTGTGGCCGGTGATAATGTGATTAAAGGAAATGTTGCCCAATTCCCTGGAACCATCCAAAGTGGTATCTGTAAAGTGTTTGACTATGGAGTAGGCGCAGCAGGACTTTCAGAACAAGGTGCCGTCAGACATGGATTCGACAATATTGAAACGGTTATAAACGTGAGCCCGGACAAGCCCGGCTTTATGGGAGCCAATATTCTGATTACCAAATTGGTGGTGGATAAAAACACTAACCGTATCCTCGGAGCACAAGTGGTTGGTCCCGGTGATGTCAGCAAACAAGTTACTACTTGGGCGATGGCTGTTCAGGCCAAAATGACGGTTGAGGATATGCTCAATCTCGATTTGCCTTATGCTCCTCCTTATTCTCTTGCAATCGACCACAGTATTGCAACTGCACACATTATGCAGAATAAGCTGGATGGTCTCTTCGTGGGAATCACTCCGACAGAGCTGAAAGAGAAGTTGGCAAGAAAGGATCCGATGTTCTTGATGGATCTGCGTAATCCCGGTGAATTTGAAGTGATGAAGATTGGAATAGGAGAAAAGTTGATCCCTCAGGGAGAATTCAGAGATCGTTTGGATGAATTACCAAAGGATAAGAATGCTGAGATAATTGCCTGGTGTAAAATATCCCTACGCGGATATGAGGCAGTGAGAGCTCTTATGCAATATGGATATAAAAATGTAAAACTGCTGGAAGGCGGCGTTTTGGGCTGGCCCTGGTAAAGTTTTATATTGTTCTTGTTAAAATGAAACCGGTGGTAGAAGATTCTGCCGCCGGTTTCGTTTTATGTATATCCACTTCTGTTTTGTGTTTTTGTATTGTATAATTAATGTTCTATTGATCGGTTGACTTACCTGCAAATTACTAACTAACAACATTCTTAGAAGTATCTTTTTCCATATGAAGAACATGTTGTGGAAAAGGAATGGTAATGTTATTTTGCTTTAACTTGTTAAGGATATTAATTCTGACTTCACTTTTAACATTTTCGGCACGATATACATTGTCAACCCAGAAATAGACCACAAACTCCAGAGAATAACTTCCGAAGTCCGTCAAACGGACAAATGGTTCAGGTTCATTCAAGATACCTTTGTGCTCCTTGCAGGCCTCTTTTATGACCTTCATAGTTAAGTCTACATCTGATGAATATGCAACCCCTACTTTGACATCAAAACGTGATTTATTGTCCGTATGTGTCCAATTCACGATTTTGTTTTTTGTCAACAATGTATTGGGTAAAAGAATAAACTTATCATCTCGTGTAAGAACAAGCGTTGTTCTGATATTAATCTTCTCCACTTTGCATATAAGACCATCTACATCAAGTATATCCCCAACCTTGATTGAAGAATCCATCAAAATAATAATGCCGGAGACAAAATCGCTAAATAAGTTTTGTAAGCCTAATCCAATACCAACCAATAAAGCAGCAGAGCCGGCCAATACAAATTTCAAATCAATCCCAAGAATATATAGAACAATAGCAAAACTGATTATATAAATAGCATATTTAATCAGGTTACTGAGAGAAAACTTTTTGCCTATCTCCAGTCTCTTGGATTTATAAATGACTTTTTTGATGATAAATACAAGTAGCCAGCTTACTACAAATAGAATTAGCAGCTGTATAACTATTGATACAGTAAGGTCAAATTTGTTTCCTAAGTTTAGTATGGAAATGTCCAATATTTCCTGTAAAGTTCGTTTTTCCATTTTATTATGAGACAGAATTAATTATTGATCTATGCTTTTCTGTTTTTCAATATTATTTGATCTCAATTTTTCTGTTGATGTAGCTGCCGTAATCTTTCCGAATGGGTTTGTAATTAGTATCCATCAGCATGGAACTTATCATAAAGTCGGCTGTCGAGCGATTGACTGCCGTAGGGATATTGTAGAGTGTGGCAAGTCTCAGCAGAGCCTTGACATCGACGTCATGGGGCTGTGGTGTCATAGGGTCCCATAAAAATATCAGCATGTCCACCTTACCTTCTGAAATTAAAGCGCCTAATTGTTGATCACCGCCCAAAGGACCCGATTTGAGACGTTTCATCGAAATTGTTTCGTCCTGTTCGTCTCCCATCTTCTTTAAAAGAGTTTCATTCACCAGTTTTCCGGTAGTTCCCGTACAGATCAGATCGTATTTTATCAGCTTCTTCCAATTCCACTCCACCCATTCCACCATATCGGCCTTACGGTTGTCGTGGGCTACAAGGGCAATTCTTTTAATTTTAGTCATTGTGATAGTGTTTTAATTTTAATGCAAAATTAGGAACATATTCC
>JAAYDZ010000023.1 GCA_012728975.1 Bacteroidales bacterium | reverse complement strand
GGAGAAAATTTCCGTAGGATTTTTTTGTTTTCTCCTAATTATCCCTATCTTTGCAGACCTTTTCTCGAGAAGATAAGGAAGTTAACACAATTATTAACTTTAATTTTTTATTGAAATGGCTGTAAAAATTCGCCTATCGCGCCGCGGAAAGAAGAATTATGCTTTCTTCCATATCGTGGTTGCAGATTCTCGCGCTCCGCGTGACGGTCGCATAATCGAGCAGATCGGTCACTACAACCCCAACACAAATCCCGCCACTATCTCCCTCGACGGAGAAAAGGCCCTAAATTGGCTTAACAAGGGTGCTCAGCCTACTGAGACTGCCCGCCGTATCCTCTCTTATGAAGGTGTTCTCCTCAGGAAACATCTCCAGGGTGGTGTTGCCAAGGGTGCTTTCTCTCAGGAAGAGGCTGACAAGAGGTGGAATGCATGGAAGGCCACAAAGGAGCAAAAAGTTAAATCCAAAAAGCAGGATATCTTCAATCAGGATCTTGAAGCAAGAAAGGCTGCTATCAGCGCTGAGGCTAAGGTAAATACCGAGAGAGCTGAAACTATTGCCAAGAGGAAAGCCGAAGAGGCTGCCGCAAAGGCTGCTGAGGAAGCTGCCGCACGTGCCGAAGAAGAAGCTATTGCCGCTGAGGCTGCTGCTGTTGAGGCCGCCGCTACCGAAGCACCTGCTGAGGAAACCACAGAACCTGTTGCTGAAGCATAGTTTTCAGATGAAGGTTGCGAAATCTTATGGTGACAAAGGGGATGTTGTTATCAACTTGTCCCCATCCGACCCAAAAGATATCAATTTTGAAGAACCGGTGTTCATCTATTTTGATGGACTGCCGGTTCCCTTTTTTATAGAATCCTGCCAGGCAAAAGGGGGTCGTTGGATCGTGAAGTTTGAAAATATCGACAATTTCGAAGATGCGGAGGAGATAGTGGGCAAAGAGATCTTTTTAAATATTGACGAAGATCAGGATAGTGAGCTCCCGATCATAGGTATGGAGGTGTATGATAGTAATAATACTCTCATAGGAGTGATCTCCGATTATACCAATGCCTCCGGCAACGAATATATCGCAGTTATATATGAGGGTGAAGAGGTGCTTCTGCCTCTGCACGACGATCTTATACTTGAGTGGGGAGAAGATCACATTATTCTTGAAATCCCTGCCGGACTACTCTAAGAAGGCTTTTTATAAAAGAGAAGCGGCGACCGAATGGTCACCGCTGATCTCTATTAACCTAAAACTTAACCTATGAAAAAACTATTCGATTAAAGAAATAGCAAACCGCGTGCCACAACAAAAAAAATCGCTTTAATTCGTAAAAAATTCGTGTAATTCGCGAAAATTTTAATCCTTCAGGTCAAGTTCTTCGAAAGGTATATCCATTATAGGATATTTATCCCTCTCCTTGCTATAGTTAAAATGCCACCATTCGCCATCGTAAGGTGTAAATCCATGTCTTACCATAATGTCCAAGAGAAGGGTGCGGTTGTAAATGATAAGATCGGGAAGGTCCATATATCCGAGGGCAGCCTGTTCCGTAAATTCGTCAAATTCCGTAGGCATCTCCAGTTCTTCGCCGGTTTCCAGATTGATGATGGTCAGATCTACGGCAAATCCACGGTTGTGATTTGAACCTTTGCGAGGTGAAGCCACAAATACGGTGTCTTGATAGACTTCATAAAAATAGAGTGTAGCCGCATAGGGGCGGTATGCATCAAAAATCTTAAGACCAAGTCCTCGTGTGGAGAGCTCCTCCTGAATAGCAAGCAGCGCTTCAGCCACGGGACGGCGTGCGTATGCTTCCGGACTGGTATAAATTTGAGTGCCGGTGAAGTTATTTTCAGTAGCATAACGGATATCCAGCACTACTCCCGGAATAAATGTGCTCAGGTCTACTAATTCCATATCAGGATCGGCATCCACGCTCTCGAGATATTCTTCAAATGTGTTGATGATTTCAAGGCCGTAAGGGTTGCGCGGATCGGGTCCTTTCTGCTTGGGAGCGCAGGAAAATGCCATAAAGGCCGCCAAAAGCAGCGGCAGAAGTCTAAAAGTGAATCGCATAGGTGTTAATCTCTATTCTTTTGTGTAAATATAAGTTCGTCAAGGGTTCTTTTGGGCACGTGGTGTGTGCCGTCGGGTTCTCTCCAATATTTGTAGTCTCCCTCTTTAATATCGTCAACTACAACCTTTTCCTTAGGTACTCCGAGAGCGAGGACATTGATGATCTTAAGATGGTCAGGAATATTCAGTATTTCTGAAAGTTCGTCGCGTTTTACCGCGCCGATGATGCAGCCACCATATCCAAGCTCCACTGCCTGTAGCAAAATGCTTTGTGCTGTAATGCCGTGGTCGCAGGAATATCTGTCGGATATGTTTGTGTCGTGAAGTTGAATTATATATGCGGAAGGTCGCTCACCTTCACACGGACCATCCCAGTCGGTCAGATAACCAGCCCAGGCCAGAGTGGGGAAGATAGCTTCACATTGTTCCTTCTCGGAGTAAAGAGCATATTTGAGGGGCTGAACATTGCGTGCAGAGGGTGAAAAGCGTGCAGCCTCCACCATCTTGAGCAGATGTGCCCTGTTTACCGGCATATCCTGGTAGAAACGACGGTAGCTACGGCTCTTTTTGACAAGATCCAGAAACTCCTTCATTATTTGTTTACGAGTGTGATGGAGATGATGGAAATATCACTATCGGGACGACCGTTACGGTCAGTCTTCACGGAGGCAATCTTGTCGATGACGTCAAGTCCTTCGATGGTCTCGCCAAAGATGGTGTATTCACCATCAAGGTGTTTGCAGCCCTCCTCGCTCTGTACAATATAAAACTGCGATCCGCTCGATTCTTTGCCAGGATTGACGGCATCACCGCGTCTTGCTGCTGCCAATGCTCCCTTTTTGTGGTTCTTGCCGGCTTTAACACACTGGGAGATCTCGTTAGGAATGGTATACCCGGGACCGCCCATTCCTATTCTGTCAAATTTTGTCGAATCTTTTGTGTTTGGGTCGCCCACCTGGATCATAAAGTTATTGATGACCCTGTGGAAAAGGATGTCGTCGTAGAAATGTTTATTCACAAGTTTGACAAAGTTGTCACGGTGTATAGGTGTTTCCTTATAGAGCTTTACCTTTATTGTGCCTTTTGTGGTTTTGATGGCGTATATCGGCTCCTCGGGAAATTTGGCTTTGATTGCTGCAGCATCGTCGCCTTCCTGCAGCTTGGTTTCTTCTCTGTTCATGTCCTCTTGATTGTCAATTGTGTCGTCTGTTTCAGTTTCGGATAGGGTGGTCAAAGATCGAATCTCTTCTGAAGTGTCGTTTCCGGATTTGTTGCCGCCCTTACAGCCGGCTATAACGAGCGCTGTTGCGCAGAAAAGTAGTAATAATCTCTTTTGCATGATCTTTAGGGTTTTTGAATCTCAAAATTAGCGAATTTTTTGTAAGTTTGCTAATTAATTATTGTTGTGAGATGGCGAATCCATTGAAACAGCTTGCCGGCGAAACGGCGATTTATGGACTGAGCACTATATTGGCCAGAATAGTCAATTTCCTGCTTGTTCCTCTTTACACCAGGGTTCTGGTCCAGTCGGATTATGGCGTGGTGACCGAATTCATGGCCTATATTGCCATTCTTCAGGTGGTACTTGTGCTTGGTTTGGAGACGGGTTGTTTCCGTTTTGCCAGTAGGGAAGGTGTTGACAAGCGCTCTGTCTTTTCCACGGCATTTGTCATTGTCAGCCTTCTTTCACTCATCTTTTTCCTGGGAACTTCCCTCTTTGCGGGTAATATAGCTTCGGGACTTGGGTATGAAGGGTTTTCCAATATCATAATCTATGTTGCTGCCATTCTTGCAATAGACTGTTCTACTGCGATTGTCTTCGCAAAACTCAGATATGAACACAAGGCATTGAGGTTTGCAATCATCAAGACCCTTAAGATTTTTACCGAACTTGGAGTCAATCTTATCCTTTATCTGGTGATGCCGGCCCGTTTTGCTGCGAATCCCGACCACTGGTTACTTAATTTTGTGAGTGCTACACCCGACTTTACATACGCGATATTCTCCATTTTTGTTAGCTGCATACTCGCGCTTGTAATGCTTTTACCGGATCTGATGCATTTGAGATTGAGTATCGATCGCAAATTATGGAAACCGTTACTGGCATATTCCCTTCCTTTGATGATTGCAGGTCTCCCGGGAGTGATGAATGATTTCCTCGACAGGATATTGATGCGTTTTCTCAACGCTGATCCCATCGCCTGGAGAGCAGATTTAGGTGTCTATCAGGCCGGAGTCAAGATTGCGGTGATAATGTCGCTCTTTATCCAGATGTTCAGATATGCAGCGGAGCCGTTTTTCTTTCAGAAACAGAAGGAGAGTGATAGCAAGAGTGTCTATGCTGATGTGATGCAGTGGTTTGTAGCCTTCTGTATGTTTGGTTTTCTGGCTATAATGCTCTTTATGGATGAAATAGGACTCATACTAGGTAAGGATTTCAGAGTAGGACTCTCTATTGCTCCGGTAATGCTGATGGCTTATGTGGTACTGGGAATGCTCTTCAATGTCGATATGTGGTATAAACTGGCCGGAAAGACAAAGTATGCCATATATGTCGCTCTCGCCGGTTTGGCAGTGACTATTGTAGTAAATGTGATATTTATGCCGATATATTCCTATCACGCTGCTGCCTGGGGCCATTTGGCCAGTTATTCGGTGATGCTGCTCATCAGCACACTGCTGGGTCGCAAACATTACTATATTCCTTATAAGTGGTGGCGTATTTTTCTTTTAATCACCATTGCCCTCGTTATTTTCGGACTCAGCACACTCCTGCTGGAAATGTCTCTTTGGCTTAAACTTATAGTTCAAGCGCTAATTGTAATGATCTATCCGGCGATTATTGCCGCGATTGTATTTTTTGAAAGGAAAAAGAAAAAACTCTCGTTATATGAAAGTCAGAATAGTCAATAAATCTGCATTTGATATTCCTCAATATGCCACCCCACATTCGGCAGGAATGGATCTGCGGGCCAATATAATCGAACCTGTTACACTGGGTTCTCTCTGCCGCGCAATGATTCCAACAGGACTCCATATAGAGCTTCCTGAAGGTTATGAGGCACAGATAAGACCACGCAGTGGTCTGGCTGCCAAACACGGCATTTCAATCACAAACAGCCCCGGTACAATAGACGCCGACTATCGTGGCGAAATCAATGTGTTGTTGGTAAATCTTTCTCCCGACCCTTTTACAATCAATCCTGGAGAACGTATTGCACAAATGGTGGTTTCCCGCCACGAAAAAGTGGAATGGGAAGAGGTGGAAACATTGGGAAATACCGGACGTGGAGCCGGAGGATTCGGTTCCACAGGCAGAGAATAACAATATAGGAGGATAATTATGATTACACTTGATGAACTCTATAAATTGTATAAGAAGTGCGGATCCCTGACCACAGACAGTCGCAAAATTACCCCAGGAACTATGTTTTTCGCCCTCAAGGGCGATCGTTTTGACGGCAATGATTTTGCGCTCGAAGCGTTGGCTCAGGGAGCAAAATGTGCGATAGTGGATCGTGCAACGCTCGATGCCGCCTCTCCGGGGGCCGGTAAAGGGAGTTGCATCCTAGTAGAGAGCGTGCTTACAACTCTCCAGAAGCTGGCACACTATCACCGCACTCACTTTAATATTCCTGTAATGGCAATTACCGGCACCAATGGAAAGACGACCACAAAGGAACTCATAGACGCCGTGCTCTCGCAAAAATATAGGACTATTGCCACCGAGGGTAATTTAAACAATCATATAGGCGTACCTCTAACACTGATGAACATCAACGAGAAGACTGAAATTGCAATAGTGGAGATGGGAGCGAGCGCTCCGGGAGAAATAGCCTCATTGGTAAAGCTTGCTGAACCTACCTGCGGCATTGTGACGAATGTAGGCAAAGCGCACCTGCTCGGATTTGGCTCATTTGAAGGAGTAAAGAGGACAAAAGGGGAACTCTACGATTATTTGAGACAGATTGGAGGCACCATCTTCTACAATGAAGAGAGTGAGGACCTTAAGGGAATGCTTGCGAGCCGCCCGGGAGTGGTGACGTGCAAATATGGTACTACTCGTTATGAGGTCTCTTTGATTGGAAGAGATGAGGATTCCCCCTATCTGAGTCTCAAGGTACACGACCGGATAATCGACACTAATCTGATTGGTACTTACAATGTGGATAATGTGCTGGCAGCAATTGCAATAGGAGAGTACTTTGAAGTTCCTTTCGGTGATACATGTAAAGCGATAGAAAACTATTCTCCTTCTAACCATCGTTCGCAGATGCTCCAGACGCCCTATAACACTCTGATTTTTGATGCGTACAATGCCAATCCCACAAGCATGCGCGCCTCACTGGATAATTTCCTGCAGCTGCCTTTGGAGAACAAGTGGGTAATTCTCGGAGATATGCTCGAGTTGGGTGAAGATTCTTTGGAAGAGCATAAGAAAATAGTAGAGCTCCTCCAGCGTCAAAGATCTATAGAGACGATAATATTGGTGGGAAGGGAATTTGCTCATGCCGCGAGGATAATAAGACCTGACAGAGTCCAGTTGTTTACCACTGTGGAGCAGCTCAAGGATCACTTTGAAAAGCAGCGCCCCGAAGGGGCTTCTATCTTTCTCAAGGGGTCCAACAGCATCAGGCTCTCCCTGCTTGAAGGAGTGTTGTGATAGTTTGGCTGTTGGCCATTAGCCATTGTCTGCTTAGAAGAAGTTGTTAACAAATATATTAGGGGTTTATGCGTAGATTTATCATAGCAACGTTGTCGATAATGATACCGCTGGGATGCACCGCGGGGATATTTAACTTTGGTAAGATTTCATATACACAATATGTAAATCCCTTTGTGGGGACAGATTTCCACGGCCATACATTCCCAGGGGCGGCATACCCTTTCGGTATGATTCAGTTGAGTCCCGATACCCGTACCGACAATTGGGACGGTTGCTCGGGCTATCACTATTCGGACAGTACTATCTGGGGTTTTTCACATACTCACCTGAGCGGAACGGGATGCGCTGATTATTGCGATTTGCTGGTGATGCCGGTTGTAGATTATGAAGCCTTCGTGACAGCGATGGAAGAGGCGGCCGGACGTGAGATTGAGGATTTTCCGCAGGATTATATCTTTAACGAATATTATGAGTCTCCTTTCAGTCATTCTCACGAAAAGGCTTCTCCGGGCTATTATGGAGTCTTTCTGGAACGCTGGGGAGTGCAGGTTGACCTGAGTGTCGGCAGGCGTTCTGCGATGCACAAATATCTGTTTCCCAAAGGTGTTGAACCGCAGTTGGTAATAGATCTTGAGCATAGGGACAAAGTGCTTGACTCCCATATAAAGCAGGAGGGGCACAATGCTATCAGCGGCAGACGCAGGAGCCGGTCATGGGCACAGGATCAGGACCTCTATTTCTATATGGAATTCAATCGTCCGATAAAGCTTGCACAGATTGCCGGGGGAGAGGGGTATGGGGCAAAGGCGTTGATTACCTTCAAGAAATCCTTTTTCAGCAGGGATCTCTATGTGAAGGTGGGTATTTCCTCGGTTTCTGTGGAAAATGCCCGGGAAAATGTCTGTTCTGAAATAAAAAGGTGGCATTTTGGGGAGGTTAAATACAAGGCAGATAAGGCCTGGAATAAATTTCTTTCCAAGATTGAAGTGGTCGGTGATGAAAATCTGATGGAGGTGTTCTATACGGCGCTTTACCATACCGCTATAGCACCGAACCTTTATTCCGATGTCAACGGCGAGTATCGCGGAATGGATCGAAAGGTGCATAAAGCTGAAGGATATGACCGCTATACTGTATTTTCCCTTTGGGATACATTCAGATCTCTGCATCCCTTACTGACTATCATAGACAGGGAACGCACGACAGACTTTATCCGCTCTTTTCTCTCTATATACGATGAATGTGGAAAACTTCCTATATGGGAACTTGCTGGCAATGAGACCAACTGTATGATAGGATACCACTCCGTGCCTGTGATTGCTGACGCTATTGTTAAAGGTATCGGTGGATTTGATGCAAATGCGGCTCTGGATGCTATGATAGAGAGTTCACGCAAGGCGGAATTTGGTATTGATGTTTACATAAATAATGGTCTTGTGCTGGCGGAAAAAGAGCACGAATCGGTCTCCAAAACACTTGAATATGCGGTTGACGACTGGTGTATCGCGCAGGTGGCAAAATTACTCGGTAGAGATACCACTTACAACGAATATCTGCGCCGCGCAAAATATTATCGCAATATTTACGACCCTTCGACAGGATTTATGCGTCCCCGCATAAATGGCATCTGGCTAACTCCGTTCGATCCACATGAGGTTAACGTGCACTATACTGAAGCCAATTCCTGGCAATATACATTCCATGTGCCTCAAGATGTTTCGGGACTCATGGATCTTTTTGGCGGTGAAGAGGCATTTGATAAGCGTCTGGATGACCTGTTCACTGCCCCTGCGGATATTTCCGGATGGAATTCGGCAGATATGACAGGTCTTATCGGGCAATACGTTCAGGGTAATGAACCCAGCCATCATATTGCCTATCTCTATTCCTATGCAGGAAAACCTTGGAAGACCCAGGAAATAGCCCATAAGATAATGACTGAACTCTTTACAGCGGACCCTGACGGACTTTGCGGCAATGAGGATTGCGGTCAGATGTCAGCCTGGTATGTTTTTAGTGCTTTGGGATTTTATCCGGTGTTGCCGGGAAGTAACCAGTATGTGCTTGGTACACCTCTATTCGAGGAGGCTGTGGTTCATCTTGAAGATGGTACCGACTTTGTCCTTTTGGCTCCCGATGTCTCCGATGAAAATTATTATGTGAGCGAAGTGTGGAAAAACGACCAGGAATATCCATACTCATACATTAGTTACGAAGATATTGCTTCAGGAGCGGAATTTTACTTTGATATGATTGCGGAGCCCAATGAAAACTTTGGCTTGGATCCATCTAAAAGACCGGTTTCGGCTATTGAAGGAGACTTTGTGGAAAATCCCTGGGTGAATGTTGCCAATCCTATGTTTCTGCAGAGTGTTGAGGTAAGCCTCGGTGCAATGGATCCTGAATATCGTATCTGGTATAGTGTGGAACCTCTTGATGGAAAAAATGCCGGTAGTGGAGGAGATGATTTCAAACTTTATTCGGAACCTTTTACCCTGAGAGAATCCTCCCGCATTCGCTGTTATTGTGAAAATGAATCCTGGCTTCGCAGCCATATCACCGAATCAGAACTAAGAAAGATCGGTTCTACCTACAATGTCACAATTAAAGAGAAGTACAGCAGACAATATTCCGCCGGAGGAGACCTTGGTTTGGTGGATGGTATCCGCGGAAGTGTCAATTTCCGTCTGGGTGGTTGGCAAGGCTATCAGAGAAAGGATTTTGAAGCCATCATAGATCTGAAAGAGCTCCAACAAGTGAAACAACTCGCTGCAGGATTTCTACAGGATATCAAATCCTGGATTTGGATGCCCCGATATGTGGAATTTTATACCTCAATGGATGGAGAGACCTATAGATTTGCCGGCAGGGTAGGCCACAATGTTGCTGAGGACGACTATACGCCTCAGATTCACGACCTTGGAGTAACTATTACAGATGACTATGGTAATGTGGGCAGTGGCGTGGAAGCACGCTATATCAAGGTCTTTGCTAAGAATTATGGCAAAATACCAAAATGGCATCTCGGCGCCGGCGGCAACGCCTACATCTTTACCGACGAAGTAATTATTAAGTAGTGTAAAAAAGCTCCGCTTTTTTTATAACATTTCCGTATTCTTCCTCGAGTAACCGTTTGTGTTCGAGGTAGTCGTGATCGGTGATCGATTTGGCACCTTGTGGGCATTTTTTGATACAGGCGCCGCATTTTATGCAAATTCTATCGGTGATGGATGGGTCGGAAATATTTATTGAGCCCATTGGGCAGAGTCGGGCACATAGCCCGCAGCCGGTGCATTTAGAGATGTCGGTCAAAGGCTTGACCTTGCGTATATCTATGCTCTTATTGTCGCTGATTACAGCTTTATAATAGGTGTAGGGTGGTGGATTACCCGGTACAGCTATTGGAGTATGGTCGCCACAGAGATAATGGGGATTATTCTTAAGGATTTCTGCAATCTTTTTGGCGAATTCCTCCGCTAACAGCAGATCCTTTTCATCGGGACGGCCTCTGGCGAGAGTGGTTGAAAAGGAGTGCTCTGCGGGAAAAGCTGCTGCCGCCACAGTCCTGAAGCCATTTTCTTCCATAATATCTCTCAATTCTATCAAAGCATCGTCATACGATCTGTTGCCATAAGTGACAACGGGAATGCCGATCGCTCCGTCAATCCCTCCATCAATTGTTTCGTCAACTGTTTCAGCAATTGCTCTGTTACCTTTAATCGAGGCGAAAAAGGGCCGTATCAGATTTGGTACTCTCCCGATATAGACGGGAACTCCGAAGAATACTACATCGTTGGCACCAAATTCGGGTGCACTATCCCTTGTTCCGGGCAGTGTAACATCAATTTCCAAATAATCACAGCCGGTTGCGGTTGCAAAAGCACGAGCCATAGATTTTACCACCTTTCCTGTCCCGCCCGTAGGGCTGAAAAACAATGCGACTACATTTTTCATACTCTCAAAGATACAAAGGGAATGTGGATTTGCCCTAAAAAGTCTCAAACAATACAAAACCCCAACAATTCTGTCGGGGTTTTGTGTTTTATTAGATTGTATTCGTATTTTTTCTATTAATATAGATAGTATTGTTCAGAGAGTTCTCTAAAGTGATCCACGTCTTTGTTCCAGTAGTCGATAATGTCGGATACGAGGAAATTTTTACCAAATGTGAGGCGGATGTAGTCGGTACCGCACACGATGTCGGTAGTTCTGTTTCTTCCCCCCTCATAGGGATTGTGCTCCGGATAGAGTTTATGGATGGCCTGCATCACATAGAAATTGATCAGTGTAAGTGGAGCTACGTCGTAATCGGTGAAGAAATACTGCACTCCATGTAGAAGTTTTCCCTGACTTGAGCCAAAGAAAGGTGTGTAGTGGATAGTGCGCCAGGCTACTCCGGGGATCTCATAACTGTCAAGCTCTGCTTTGAAGTCGTCAGCATCAATCCATTCTGCAGCGAAAGTCAGGAAGGGAAGAGTGTAACCTACACCGATGTTGAGATAATGGCCTGAAAAGTCGCCCACAATGCCTGCACAGGGGTATCCTATTGCATTCTGTGCCTGAGGCACCTGAGGCGATGGGAGAATCCATGGAAGTCCGGTTTTATCGTATGTCATATCGCGGCTCCAACCCTCCATGGGTACGACAGTGAGCTCACATGTTACATGCTCATCTTCGCCTCTTTGGCCGGTGTTGAGCTCCTCTTCATTTATAAGACTGGCAAATTCGCCGACCGTAAGTCCATAGACATAGGGAATCTTGAATTCGCTTATATAGGAGAAAAATCCTGGTTCAACATAGTTGCCTTCCACCTTGAGGCCTCCGAGAGGATTGGGTCTGTCAAGAACGATAACCTCTACATCGTTTTCTGCACAGGCACGCATCATAAGACCGAGAGCACTTATGAAGGTATATGAACGTGCACCTACATCCTGGATATCATATACTACGGCATCGAGACCCTCGAGCATTTCGGGAGTAGGTTTTAGTGTTTTACCGTAGATGGATAATACAGGCAGACCTGTTTTTTCATCAACGCTATCGTCGGCATGTCCGCCTGCATAGATGTCACCGCGTACGCCATGCTCAGGAGCGAAAAGCTTCACCAGTTCTACGCCCTCAGCATTGAAAAGGATGTCAATTGTGGAGTTAAGATTTCTGTCAACGCCGCTGGGATTGGTAAGCAAACCTATTTTTTTGCCTATGAGAGGTTCGAAGTCATTTTCAACGAGTACCTCGAGTCCGCTTTTGACAATTGCATCGCTTGCTGCGGGATTATTGGGATTGCCGGCATTGCTAGCGCTGTAGCAGGAGCAAAGTGTCACAAGTGCTACTGCAAAGAGTATGGTAAATTTTTTCATAATTTTTATTATTTGATTTTAGCGAGTGTTAATTATTCCTGCACTTCCTTGGTTTTTATACCGAAGCTGGCAGGCAGACGTCTCATTACGAGAATTGAAGCGAGGATGCCCGGAATAGTGCAGAGACAAACAAAAATAAAGAACTTTGGATAGCCCATAGACATTTGGATTTTACCCGCAAACATGCCTGGAATCATCATGCCGAGTGCCATAAGGCCGGTCCCAATGGAGTAGTGGGCAGTTTTGAATGCACCTCGGGCTATATATACCAGATAGAGAGTAAATGCAGTAAAGCCAAATCCGTATCCAAGTTGCTCGCCTGCCACGCACCCGATGACTGCCCAGATATTGTCGGGCTGCGCATAGGCCAGATATACGTATAGAGCGTCGGGGATATTGATGGCGAGAGCCATAGGGATTATCCACTTTTTGAGGCCTCCCTTGGAGATGCAGATGCCGCCAAGGATACCACCCACCAGTAGTGCAATAATGCCAACGGTACCTTTAATCATTCCGATATGTTCATTACCAAGTCCTAGACCGCCGGCATCCACAGGATCTTTGAGGAATGGAATAGAGAGTTTCAATAGTTGGCTCTCTCCAAGTCGATAGGTTAGGATAAAGAAAAGAGCGAGAAGGATGTCATTTTTCTTAAAGAAATCGACAAATGTCATTATGAAGTCCTTCATCAATTGCTTGAAGGTAATATTATCTCTTGAAACATCACTTGCGGGTTTGGGAAGAGCAAATGAGTGCCAAAGAGTAAGTCCAATAAAGATGGCTGCCAGCAGGAAGAAACAGGCACTCCAGGATACCACATAATTTCCTTTCCATCCTGGTATGATCGAACCTTTCGCTAAAAAGCCGACAAGAACCACAAGTCCACCCTCTACAAAGATGGTGGCGAGTCTATATGCGGTGTTTCGAATACCAACAAAAAGGGCCTGGTCTCCTTCTGAGAGTCCGAGCATATAAAATCCATCAGCTGCGATGTCATGAGTAGCACTACTGAATGCCATCAGCCAGAAAAACGCCAGACAGGTTTGCAGGAAGAAAGTTGTGGGGATAGAGAAGGCAATGCCGGCAAAAGCCACTGCCACAAATGTTTGCATTAGTATCACCCACATTCGTTTGGTTTTTATCAAGTCGATTATGGGGCTCCAGATTGGCTTGATAACCCAAGGGAGATAGAGCCAACTGGTGTACAAAGCAATTTTATTGTTGTCTAGTCCCAGATCTTTGAACATCACGACTGCAAGAGTCATCACAGTCACATAGGGCAGGCCTTGCGCAAAGTATAAAGAGGGTACCCAAGCCCACGGAGACCTTTGTCTGGTTTGTTTCTTCATAAGTTCTATGGTTTTAATATTGTTTGTCTATCGAGGCTCCATTGAAGTAATGGAGGAGAATTTCGCAGTAGTCATATCCAAGATTGCCCATTACTGCTGCACCGATCTGGCAAAGACCTACTCCGTGTCCCCAGCCTGCTCCTACGAGTGTGAATGAGGCGGGAGCTCCCGATGCTGTAACACCCTCTTTTTCTACCACAAAAGCGGAACTGTAGAGGTGGGAAGGAGAGAGAGTTCTGCGGATCTCAAGCTCCTTACCGATTGTACGTGAGTGCTTGGAACCAACTATCTTGAGCTTCCAAAGGCGACCTGAAGTTCCTCTAGCTACAGGCACAAGGTCTATTATTTCACCATAGTCCACTCCTGAACGACTCTTAATCAGTTCAGAAAGCTCTTGCTGGGAGTATTTCTCCTTCCAACGGAAAAAATTGAGTGTCTCCTGATCGTAAGTGTTCAGAACCTGGGAGAGGATACGCTGGTCGGTGGTGTTGCAGAAAGCCTCTGGAGAGCCATATATCCACTCGCGAGCATTCTCTTCAATAGTGAGGTCGGGTAGGGGGGCTTCGCTCTTGTTGTCAAACTGTTTGCGTAGATAGGGTATATCTTTATCTTCCCAACAATAAGGGAACTCCTCAAAGATACCGCCGCAGCACTTTGAAAAGCGAGCATCGCATATCTTACCATCATAAGTCAGTACTTCTCCCCAAGTCTCCTCTATAACTTCCCTAACGGCCTCAGTTGAGGCGCGGGTAAGGCCCTGGTAGCGCTGGCAGTGGTCATCGGCGCAAACATCAAAGTTGGTGTGATCTTCACGGTCATACCATTTGATAAGTTCATTTTCCGTGTCAATACATGCTAAGTATTCCTGCGCCGAAGCAGTTATTTCTTTGTTTTTGACTATCTGCGCAAGAGTCCATGAGCGCGATATTACCGCATGTGCCTTGAGTAGCTGCTTGGAAGAGGTGGCACTCATCTCGGAGGAGATGACACTAATCAGGTAATCTTCTATGCCTATGAGGTTTATTGCAGTCACTCTGCCCTTTTCCACGATTAGTTTAAGATTGCCGGCAAAGACCTGATCTTCCTTTCTTTCCCAATGGAAGTTGACACCGATGGTAACATCTTTGAGTGTAAAAGTGCTATTTTTCTCATTTGAGGAGAAAATGATTTGATCGTGGAGCTCTCCATCGAAAAGCACTTTACCCTCCTTGACAGTAGCACTGAAGTTACCTTTATATGTTTTGTCACCGGCCTTGTAGGGAGCATTGAATCTGAATTCTACTTTCTCTTCGGAGAAAATACCTACAGCGAGCTCTGCCTGAGTTCTTTTAAGTTTATTTTCCATGATGTGTGCTGTTTTTTTGTCCAATGATACTTCTTCAATGATGCTTGTGAGTTTGTCGGCAGTAAGCAATTCAAAACTATCTCGTGATGAAACGATTGCAATACCGCTCATTTCTACACAGGCTGGACTGATCAGGATGCGTTCTTTTGGATCCTCTGCTGAAAAGCAAGCCGGTCTTGATTTCCTGCGGAAATGCACCAGGGTAGAATAGTGATCTGAATCCCACCAGGAGAGAATATTTACACGTGGCTCCCATTCCGAACTATCATAGGTCGGCGCACAGCTCATCAGGCGTGAAAACAGAGTTTCTATGCCGGTTCTGTTGATGCTCCGGAGCAGGTAGCTGCCATTGGACCAGATATTAAGACGGTTTATAGTGCCGGAGATAGAACTATGGAGAGGATCGAGATGTTCTCCTCTGCGGGCAATTAACTCAGAAGGCATATTGCCAGCCGGAACGGCCTGGAAATGGAGATGATCAGGTGCAGAGGCACCGCACATTGGCCCATTGTAAAAGATGGTGTAGTCAGGCAATTCATGAGCAATTGCTGCCATATCACCGAAATGTCCTTCTATTTGCTGTCTTTTGTGGTACGAAAGTGAGATGGTGAAATGAAGGTCGAAGATAGGGAAGGGATTTACTCTGAAAATATATTCTTCCCCACTCGCCGGGCTGCGCCATGCAGTGCCGAGTTGCTCCGGAGAGAGCCCCTCCTCGCAGAGAAAGCATTGGCGATTGCGTATTATCTCTTCGCTTATATCAGCCATAACCGAAGCTTCTCTTGCGGGATTGAATAAGAGTCTGGCCGGATAGCCGTCAATATCAAACTTCCTTACCTCCATGTCCGATAAAGCCTGGTTATTAACGAATGCTCTCCCGTGGAGCGAAAGTTCACGGGAGAACATCTGTTCAATACTCTCTTGTAGGGGAAATTTCATGGCCCTACTTGCGGTTCATAGCAACGCGGGCCTTGAGCTCCCAGGTGCGTAGACGATCCTTGTAGGTGTTGTGGGTATTTACCTTCTCTATAGCAAGAGAGGAGTCGGAGTTGTCTTCCCACCTGCGGCATAAATAGACTACTTCATAAATACGGCCGATCTGATATTCACGGCTTACTCGCAGACCTACCGCATAATCCTCTCCATATTTTGTGGTAGGGAAATTTATGGTGCGGAGCATTGGAGTGTAGAAACCTCTCGGTGCTCCCAGACCGTTGATGCGAAGCGCATTGTTGCGACCGTTATCGGGAGTCCATTCTTTGTGATCAATGATTCCGGGAGGAATAGTCTCCATGTTGAAGTTGGTCATACGGTATGTGCCGACAACCATTGCACAGTTTTGCTCATAAAATGCTTCAACCATTTTCTGAAGGGAATGCTCGTCTGAATATACGTCGTCGGAGTCGAGTTGGATGGCAAATTTACCGCATTTAGGGTGGTGTATAGCCACATTCCAGTTGCCGCCGATGGCATGATAAGATTTATCCTGAGCAATGTAGATGAGTTTTTCATTCTCTTTGAATGACTTGATGATATCAACTGTGCCATCATCCGAATTGTCATCCACAACAATCACATTATATTTAAAATTGGTTTTTTGGCTAAGTGCAGAAGTTATAGCATCCTTGATGGTACGCACCCTGTTTTTACAGGGAATTATGACAGATGCCTCATACTCGAAGTGATCTTCAGCAAACTTAACATCTTTAAATTGGGGCTTAAGATAGCCTCCGATCGCCTTTAGATGCTCTGTGCAAGCCTGCTCCATTTCAATCTGTACGGCTCTATTCTTGGGATCAACGTAGTCGAATAACTTTTCGCCCGATTTGCGAGTATCTGTCTCCACATCATAGTAGAGAAACTCATTGATATGCTCGAGATTACCTTTCTGTGAAACTTTAAGGCGCAGATCATACATTGCAGCAAACTTATAGTCGATGTCCATTCTGGAAACTGCCTCTTTGACTGCATCGCTCTTATAGAAAAGTACTGAACCAAAGTTGAAATCATCTCTCAATGAACCGAACTGATAATCTATAACGGGTGCATCTGTACGCACATCACCTACCTGATTGAAGTGGTCTGCATATACCATAGCAGAGCCTGAATCTTCAATTATACTTACCATTCTCTCCAGGGAGAATAGCACAAAACTCAGAGAAGTGTACTTGGTGTAAATAAGAGTATAGGTAGCATCTGCCTTGGAAGCGATAGCCTTAACGGCTGTCGTACTGTTGAGATAGGGGACATTAATGACCTCACATCCCAATACTTCTGCTGCTTTATATGCAGTCTCACCCGCATGGAGGAGATAAACTTTATTTACCAGCTTTTGAGCTTTAAGATTGTCAACGGTTAGTTTTACTTGTGTTTCATCCTGGAAAGGAATAAAGCAATTGATTTTCTTCATTTTTGAATTTATATGGTTAAAAATGTTAGTGTGATTTCCGTACATTGTTTTTTGAAGGCGTAAATATAGCAATAATAATCGAATCAGCGGAATCAAAGCCCTGAACAGATCCGTAAATCGGTATGCTGCTACAGCTCTCTATACTCCCCGGAATACTCTCCGGAAAAGGAAATTGCTATTGCATCAGATGTTTTTTAGAATTTTTGCGCCATCCCGCATCCGATTTATACTGAGAAAAATAGATGATAAGGTCGGCATCTGACTTGTACTTGACAAAATAGATTTTCTTTTTGGCGTCTGACTTATAATTGACAAAATACCATATACCATTGTTTCCGGTAGCATCAGACTTGTAACCAGCCTTATAGACAATCAGATCTGCATCAGACTTGTACTCGGTTACGAACACCTTGACATCTGCATCAGACTTATAATCAACAGAATAAATGGTTTGCGCCCCGGCTTGAAGTCCGACCGGCAGCAAGATTGCTGCAATAATAATTATGCGTAAAAACTGTTTCATGCCCTAAAAATACTATTTTAAAGTGTAAAAATGCAAAAAAGCAGCCACTTATGGAACTCTTTTTGCGGCATAATTAGTAAAACGCATATCAGATATGAAATTCAAAGTAAGCAGAAGAATTGTCAGGGAGGGAGATATTGTTGAGGTAACATGGGAATGCCCTGAAGCAGAATCGGCACGTATTACTATTGACAATGGATATAGGTCGGCAAACGCTGTTGTGCCTTCCAGCGGTTCAAAAAAATATAAACTCAATCGTTCGAAGGGCAGGACGCGTATTACGCTGTCGGCCAATTGTCACGGTACGCCTGTTCACCGTGAAATATTTATTATAGTCAGAAAGTCCAGATCGTCTAAAGCAAAGGGTGACAATACTGTTTATGACAGTTACACCCGAATGGACAAGCCCAATTTACAACAGCGTTTCAAGATATTCCGAGAACGTCTTTCTTATGCCTGGCAGTATGTTCCAGCACAGAAAAAGCTGGCCTACAAGCTTTTATTGCTTTTGCTTGTGGTAATGCTCATTAGCGTATTCATTCCAAAGGCGACCTACTTTTGTCTCCTGGCAGTTGCAGCATATCTGCTATGGTATATCTACAAGAAATAGGGACTGTGGCTTAGATGATACCATAAAAAACGAGGTAACCGAACGGTTACCTCGTTTTTTATGAATGTCATGCGATAGAGATTACACCTCTTCGCCTACAACTTCAACTGTAACGGTTACTTTGATGTCGCGGTAGCATTTAACAACTGCCTCATAAGTACCTACCTCTTTGATCGTGTCTGTACCTATAATGGTAACGTTCTTGCGATCAACATCGTGTCCGAGGGCAACGAGCGCCTCAGCAATCTGAATATTGTTGACACTGCCGAACACTTTACCCTTTGAGCTCACCTTAGTAGCAACCTTTACGGTAAGTCCTTCAAGTGCATTTGCAAGAAGGGTAGCATCCTCGCGGATTTTAGCCTCTTTATGAGCACGTTGGCGAAGATTCTCAGCGAGAACTTTCTTGGCGGAAGGCGTAGCCATCATGGCCATTCCCCGAGGGATGAGGTAATTGGCAGCGTATCCGTCCTTGACTATAACGATATCGTCCTTATGTCCGAGATTGGGGACATCCTGCTTCAAAATAATTTCCATAATCTCCTCCTATTTCAATAAATCGGTTACATACGGGAGCAATGCAATATGTCTTGCTCTCTTTATAGCTTGTGCTACTTTCTTCTGGTATTTCAGAGAAGTGCCGGTGATGCGGCGGGGAAGGATCTTGCCTTGCTCATTGAGAAATTTCTTCAAGAACTCAGCATCCTTGTAGTCGATATATTTGATGCCGGCCTTTTTGAAACGGCAATATTTTTTCTTCTTGATATCTACTTTAGGTGGATTGAGATAGCGAATGTCGTCTTGTTGTGCCATGGTATAATCTCCTTATTCTTTAACTGTTGTTTCTGCCTCTGCAACATCTGCCTTTTCTGCCTTGGGAGCTGTTGCTTCGCTGATTTTATTACGACGACGCTCTGCGTATGCGATAGCGTGTTTGTCCATAGAGACGGTGTGGAAACGAATGATGCGCTCATCACGTTTGTACTGAGTCTCTAAATTGCTGATAAACTCAGGCTCTGCCTTGAATTCAATCAGGTGATAGAATCCTGTAGTCTTTTTCTGGATAGGATAGGCCAATTTTTTAAGGCCCCAATCCTCTTGGTGCACAATCTCTCCACCATTGTCTTTGATGAAGGTCACGTACTTGGCAACCGCTTCCTTCATCTGAGCATCAGATAAAACGGGAGTTGCAATGAAAACGGTTTCGTACTGTTTTAACATTTTAATTAATTGAATTTAAGATAAATAAGCCCTTCCGGATTTTCCGAAAGGGCTGCAAATATAGTTATTATTAT
>JAAYDZ010000022.1 GCA_012728975.1 Bacteroidales bacterium | reverse complement strand
GCGTTGCAGGTACCACAGTTACAAACAGAACCCTCTGGGAGGCCGCAAAGGAAGCCGCTCTCAAAGCCAAATTCAACACCAGCAGCGCCATCTCCCAAGAAGGCACCATTACCTATATTTTCACACTGAAATAACTCTCTTTTCATTATATTTGCGGGTAATTCATCAATTAACAGAATTTCCGCAATGAAAAGAGTCGTTTCCACATTTATGATGCTGATGATTGCCATCAGCGTTTGTTTTTCACAAGAATTGCCAAAACGTGAGTTCCGCGGCGCCTGGTTACATATTGTCGGTAATCAGCAGATGCGGACCATGACCATGGAAGAGATCCAAGAGTGGTTTGTAAAGTCACTGGACAGACTTGAAGAACTTGGCTGCAATGCCATTCTTTTCCAGGTAAGACCACAGGCAGATGCTTTCTATGAGTCGGATATAGAGCCATGGACCCGTTTTCTGACCGGTGAGCAGGGCAAAGCACCCAATCCTTACTGGGATCCTATGGAATTTCTGATCAAAGAGACTCATGCACGCGGAATGGAGTTCCACGCCTGGCTCAATCCATATCGTGTAACTTCAAACGATACCGAAGTACTCCACCCCGACCATCTCTATTTCAAAAAACCGGATATTTTCAAGAGATACGGCAAACAACTTTATTTCGATCCGGGCGAGCCCGAATCGGTAACCCACACCGTGAAGGTCATCGTGGATATCGTTAATAGGTATGACGTGGATGCAATTCACTTTGACGACTATTTCTATCCCTATCCCATACCCTACGAAGAGTTCCACGATGATGCATCTTTCGTAAAATATGGAAAAGCCCAGGGGTTTGAGTATTGGCAAAAAAATGACTGGAGAAGAAATAACGTGGAGACCCTGATGCGGGAAATCAATACAGCCATTAAAGCCATCAAGCCATGGATAAGGTTTGGTATTTCACCTTTCGGAATCCATAGAAATCTAAAGGACACTCCTGACGGCAGCGGCAGTAAGACCAACGGCCTCTCCAACTATGAACAGCTCTTCGCGGATGTTCCGGGTTGGGCTGAGAAAGGCATCATCGACTATTTGGTACCCCAGCTTTATTGGAAAATCGGTCATCCTGCCGCAGATTACGATGTGCTTATAAATTGGTGGAACGATAGCAATTTCAAAGGACATCTTTATATTGGACAAAGCATCTCAACCTTCAACGAGCCCGATCTCGACAATCCTAAAATCACTCAGATGCCCAGAAAAATGGAACTCGTACGCACCCTGCCCAATGTGGATGGCAATGTATGGTGGCCGGGCTGGACATTAACACCCGCACCTGTGATCAAAGCAGAGGGAGAACGCCAGACGCCTCCCCGCAGGGCGGAACAGGCGCCCTCTCTCCCATTCTCCATTACAGACTCTTTGGAAAATGTATATCAGAGATGCCCAGCTCTGATACCGGCATACACCGACCTCGATGCCGTCAATCCCGACCCCGTAGAATCCATAAAGATAAGAAGAGGCTCTATCGTATGGGAGGTGCAACCCACCGATGATGTAATGCAAGAACCCCACTTTTATGTGGTTTACAGATTCCCGGAAAATGAAGAGATAAATTTGGATGAGAGCCAATACATTGTCAAAATTACAAAAGACCAGAGCTTCAAACCGGAAGGAAAACGAGATCGTAAATTCAAGTATGTGGTAACTGTGGTTGACAGATGCTGGAACGAAAGCACAGCATCAAAAGCGGTTGTTTGGTAAGAAATTCCATTCTGACTGCTCTTCGGGATCTCCATAAAAATTCAATTCAATGTCGGGAGAAAAACAACAAGTATCTTTTTCATTAAAAATCACAACAAAAGCGGAATTTTTTACAATATCTGACAAGAAAGATTGACATTCCTCATATTTTTGAACATGAGAATCATATAATTGTTTTGTTTCAACCGGATTAGTATAAAAAAGATAGTGGTGACATGAATCCCGGGACAATGTTATTGGACTGTAACGACAATATAAAGGAATCGTATCATGGTTAAATAAAAGGAATGCGTCCCCCGCACCTGAATCTGATGTGCTGATAAACTCTTTTCTATTTCTGATTGACTCAATATCTTTTACCGATAAAAGCTCTTTTTTAGGATATAAACTGATTGTGGAATCTGTACTGTTATTTATCTTGATTTTATAGAAAATCCACCAGGGTCCCAATTCTTCTCCACTTTGTTGCTGATTTGAATAGATATCTTCAAACTCAATCAGGTTGTTTTGAGTATCAGAGTCATAATTATTATTTGTTTTATTGACTTGAGAACACCCAATCAATGCAAAAAAACAAACCAAAATAAAAAGAAATAATTCCCGGGGTTTCATCTTGAATATCTCATTTGCCAGTAATATAGACGGTTATTACTCCCAACAGCTCATATTGTACAACCTTTACGGTTTTGATTCTCCATTTTCTCAGCCCGATAAGCTTCATTACCTCATCCTTTGTCTCTACTTCCTTGTCATTATAAACATAGATTATTTTAATGTTGTCCTGCTCACAATCTAAATCTACAACACTATCCATTATGTATTTATTCACATAAAGATAACCCTCCTTCGCTTTTCTAGTACGGATATGCAGAATACCATTTGTACTTAGCATATCACTTTTTTCGACAAAAAGCTTTTTTATCGCCTTTTGGTTTATTGAAGAAAAAGTGTCATTAACGGAAGTCTTGGTATGACTGCAATCAAATAAATAATTACAATAATAATTTGTTAATAAAACAGATGGAATTTTGTCAAAATCAACACAGCATCTTTTACCAACAAATATATTGTCAATATAAACACTAAGGCTATCGCTGTTTGGACTATGTGCATTAGCATTCAGATTAAGACAAAAACAAATGGTGATAAATAGTATTTTAATGGCGTTTTTCATAATCAATTTTTATAATACACATTGTCCTTACGTAGTTTTTTCACAAAATGGGGATTTTAACATAAACCCTGAAAGTTTAGGGTTGACTTTCAGGGTTTACATCGTTTTCAGCTATTATCTATTTCATATAAGAGTATCTGTAATCCGTAGGAGATACCAGAGTCTCTTTTATTGTACGAGGGATTGTCCAGCGAATGAGGTTGAACTCGCCACCGGCTTTATCATTGGTACCTGAAGCACGTGAACCGCCGAAGGGCTGCATACCTACTACCGCACCAGTGGGCTTGTCATTGATATAGAAGTTACCGGCTGTATAGCGCAGTTTGTCTGCAATTTTCTGAACTGCAATCCTGTCTCTGCCAAATACTGCACCTGTAAGACCATAGATGGTAGAGTTGTCGCAAAGCTCAACTGCCTTATCCATTTCCTCATCCTTATATACATAGACTGTGAGAACAGGACCGAAGATCTCCTCAACCATAGATTTGAAATGAGGATTTGTAGTCTCAATGACAGTAGGCTGAACAAAGTAACCCTTGCTCTTATCGTATTTGCCCCCCATTACTATCTTAGCATCTTTGCTATTGCGTGCAAGGTCTATATAAGAAGCAATATTATCAAATGAGGCTTCGTCAATTACTGCATTTACAAAGTTCGAGGGATCGCAAACATCTCCCATCTTGATCTTTGCTGCCTGCTCCTTAATGCCCTCAAGAATTAAAGGCCAAAGAGAAGCGGGAACATACATTCTTGAGGCTGCCGAGCACTTCTGACCCTGGAACTCAAATGCACCGCAGAAAGCAGCAGTAGCTACTTCTTTCACACATGATGAAGGGTGTACGAAAATAAAGTCCTTACCGCCGGTCTCTCCCACCAAACGTGGATATGAGATATATTTCTCAAGATTATTGGCTGCCTGCTTCCAAAGTGTATTGAAGGTTGCATTGGAGCCGGTAAAATGTACACCTGCCATATATTTTGAGTTGAACACTACATCACCAATTACCCTACCGGGACCGGGAAGGAAATTGATCACGCCGTCAGGCACACCTGCCTCCTTAAAGACCTTCATAAGATAGTAGTTGGATAGAATCGCAGTAGTCGCCGGCTTCCATACCGTCACGTTCCCCATCAATATAGGGGACATATTGAGGTTACAAGCGATAGAGGTAAAATTGAAGGGACTTAATGCAAACACAAAACCCTCAAGGGCTCTATACTCAACGCTGTTGATCTGTCCGGGAGCACTCTTTGGCTGGAATCCATAGAGCTTACCAGCAAAATGAGCATTGTAGCGCAGGAAGTCAATCAGTTCACATGCAGCGTCAATTTCTGCCTGATAAATATTTTTGCTCTGTCCGAGCATTGTGGAGGCATTGATTACAGCGCGATACTTACCTGCAATCAGGTCGGCAATCTTTAGCAGGATAGTGGCGCGAACGGTCCAGTCGAGTTCCGACCACTCTTTGTGGGCAGCCATTGCTGCCTCTATAGCCATCTGCACCTCCTTCTCCCCCGCCTTGTGGTAAGTGGCGAGCAAATGTTGATGGTCATGCGGCATAACTACTTTGCCCGTGTTACCGGTGCGAACCTCATTGCCTCCTATGATCAGAGGGATCTCTATCACTTGAGAACTCTGTTTTTTGAGTTCTGCCTCAAGCGCTTCCCTTTCAGGAGAACCTTTAAGATAAGTTTTTACCGGTTCATTCGCCGGCAGCGGAAAAGAAAAGATTGCATTTTTCATATCGATTGTTGTTTTAATTATTTAGCAAATATAGCAAAATCAGAATAAATTTTCTAATTTTGGCAGCTGTTATTAACAAATTAACATGAAAATAGCACTTGTACAACATGATATCGTTTGGGCGGAACCTGAGATAAATTGCAATCATATATCCGAATTGCTTGAAACAATACCACAAGTAGACCTTGTAGTACTGCCGGAAATGTTCTCTACAGGATTTGCAACAAAACCGGAGGGCATAGCTGAAAATGAACCCAGTTATTCTCTGGGATGGATGAAGAAGAGTGCTGCCAGGATGGATTGCGCAATAGCAGGAAGTGTAGCACTGAAAACAAAAGAAGTCTATGTGAACCGATTCTATTTTGTAAAACCTGATGGTGACGTATTAACCTATGATAAACGCCACCTTTTCACATACGGTGGTGAACATCTTACTTTCAACCCCGGACATAAACGAGTTATAATTGAATGGTGCGGAGTAAGGATCCTTCCTATTATATGCTACGACCTGCGTTTTCCGGTATGGAGTCGTAATCGCGGAGACTACGATATGATGATTTGTGTGGCCAGCTGGTCAATTCCCAGACGTTACCATTGGGACACACTTATCAGAGCACGAGCTATCGAAAACCAATGTTATGTGGCAGCTGTAAATCGCATCGGAACAGATCCTAGCAGAGAATACAATGGCGGAACAGCATTTATCGACCCTTACGGACAGCCTATTGCACTCTGCAGTGATAACAAAGAAGAGGTAATAATTTGCAAGACCGATCTTCAGATACTCAACAATTACAGAAAAAAGTTTCCCGCCATTGGGGATAGGGATAATTTTTCAATTTTTTACTAGAACCGGTAAAATTTTCTATATTTTTTTTCAACTGAATATCTTTTCCGGCCTCCTTTTAATATCTATGCCGGCAAAGAAAACCTGACGACAAGACCGGTCCCGGAAGGTCCGGAGGAGGCAGAGACTGTACCTCCATGAGCTAAAACAGCGTTTTTGACAATCGAAAGACCGAGACCGGTACCTCCTGCTGCTCCTTCACCGCGTGTGCGCCCCTTGTCAACACGATAAAACCGTTCGAAAATGCGATTAAGATGCTTCTCGGGGATGCCTGAACCATTGTCAGAAACTTCAAACTCTATGCAGTCCTCTCTTCTAAAGCAGGCAATCCGCAAAGTATCTGCCCCCGAAGCATACATCACCGCATTTTCCACCAGATTGCGAAAAACCGAGTATAAAAGCCCCTGGTCACCTCTGACAAAAAGATAATCAGGTATGGCCAGTTCTACTGAAATGCCTGCAGAATCGAGTTTACCCTTGAAATCCTCTAGCACATCATTGATTATACGCTCAAGGTCCACTCCATCTTCCATTGTGGCTCTTCCTTCATCGAGACGAGAAACAGTGGACATGTAGGCCATAAGACGTGTTATCCGCTCACTTTGCGAAAGACAACGCTCAAGAAAATGACGACGCTTCTCCTCGGGTAGATCAGGGTTAGCCACCAAAGTTTCAAGATAACCATGGATACTGGCTATCGGAGTTTTGATTTCGTGCGCAACATTCTGTGTAAGTTGTCGCTTAATTCTGCTCTTATCCTTTTCGCTGCGCGAAAGACTTCTATAAAGTTTTACATTATATATCATTAGCAGTACTGCCAAGAGCAGCAGCACCAACGCAATGATGCTTATAATCAAAAGGCTATTTTGCATATCATTCAATTTCAAATGAATATCCATACCCGATACGAGTCTTTATACAACTACCCAGGGGGCCCAGCTTACGACGCAGACGGGTGATGTTGACATCCACCGTACGGTCGGTCACTATCACATCCGGAGGCCACACCGCTGATATAATCTGTTCTCTCGAGAAGACCTTCGGAGAGTTGCTGAATAGCAACCGGAGTACTTCAAACTCAAGTTTGGTGAGCTTAAGGTCGTTTCCATCAGCAAAAGCTGCCTTTTGCTCCGCATCTATAGTCAGCGCTATGCCCGAATACACCACATCACCCTCACCTGCACCTGATGCATCCGCTTTTTGCTGCGGCGCACAACGCCTGAGTACCGCACGGATACGCGCTTTTAGTTCCGAGATCCTGACCGGTTTGCAAATGTAGTCGTCTCCTCCCGCCTCGAGACCTCTGACCACATCAGAACTCTCCCCCAATGCTGTGGTAAAGATAATTGGAATATGTGCGGTTTGTGGATTCTCACGCAAGAGCGAGGCTAAACGAAATCCTGAGATGCCGCCCAACATAACATCAAGCAGCAAAAGGTCATACGATGGAATATCCATTTTCATTGCGGCTTCTGCCGAATTAGCAATATCCACTTGATGCCCATCCTGTTCCAAATTGAACTGTAGGATCTCGCACAAGTCTATTTCATCTTCTATTACCAGTATACGTGCCATTTATGATAAGGGTATTTTGTGCAAATTTACAAATATATGTGCCATTTCAAGGGCATTTTTTGAGTTTACAAAAATTGTCACAGAATTGTAATATAACTTAAACAGTAGTGTAAAATATTATTGCCATTTTTGCGATCTATTGCACTCTTACCAAAAGTAAATATTATGCTATTACAGATTCTCACACTTTTAGGAGCCCTTGGAATGTTCCTGTTCGGTATGAACATGATGAGTTCCGGACTTCAAAAAGCGGCAGGAGATAGACTACGCAGGCTCCTCTCTTCAATTACATCAAATCGTTTCAGAGGAGTATTGACGGGTCTTGTCATCACCTCAATAATACAATCCTCCAGTGCTACCACAGTGATGGTCGTTGGATTTGTCAATGCCGGACTACTGACGCTTTTACAGGCTATTGGAGTAATAATGGGTGCCAATATCGGCACCACGATGACCGCGTGGATCATTTCTTTACTGGGATTTAAGGCTGACATATCTATCCTTGCAGTCCCTCTGATGGCTGTGGGATTCATTCTCAGCATGATGAAGTCCGAAAAAAGAAAGAACATCGGAGAGTTTGTCATAGGATTTGCGCTACTCTTTATCGGACTCGCCTTTATGAAATCCTCTGTACCTGACTTAGAGTCAACTCCCGAAATGCTCTCTTTCATACGCGGATGGGGCAATTACGGATTCGGTTCAGTACTTCTTTTTGTTCTTCTCGGCACAGTCCTGACCCTCATACTCCAATCTTCCAGTGCTACAGTCGCTTTGACGATGATTATGCTCACTTTGGGCTGGATGCCCTTCGAACATGCTGCAGCAATGGTTCTGGGAGAGAACATAGGCACTACTATAACAGCTAACATTGCTGCAGCAGTCGGCAATACATCCGCAAAGAGAGCAGCACTGGCTCACACGGTATTCAACCTCTTTGGAGTTATCTGGGCACTCATATTATTCCGCCCTTTCGTGGGATTCATAGGCAGCATCATAGCCTCAATGGGACTCCCCAACCCAGCTAAACTCGGGATTGGGGTAGCTTCTGGCGCCAATCAGACCGCCCTTCTCTATGGTCTGTCGATGCTCCACACTGTATTCAACATCATAACAACCCTGATATTGGTATGGTTCTGTCCTCATATTGCAAAAATTGTAAGTGCTATTATAAAGATGCCTAAAGGCTCTGAGGAGCAGGAAGTCTTCCGTCTCAAATACATCGAAGGAGGCCCCGTTTCCACTGCCGAACTCTCTATCAAACAGGCTTTAAAAGAGACCGTACATTTTGGACGTATCTCCCAGAAAGGTCTCGACTATGCATTGAAGGCGATTAATAGCAAAACCGGCGATGAGTTTGACATCTACCGAAAAAAACTGGTGAAGTACGAAGAAATCTCAGATAGGATGGAGCTGGAAATCGCCAATTATCTCCACAAAATCCCTACTGCCGATATCAGCACCGGCACTTCAGAACAAATACGTACAATATACAGGATCAGTAGTGAGCTTGAGAGCTTGGGTGACAGCGGGGAAAGACTCGGCAATATTATTGTCCGCCGCAACCTCCACAATAAGAAATTCAACGAGGATGAGCTCAAAAACATCACAAATATGGTTGAGAAGGTCAACGAAGCTTACGATGTTATGATTGCCAATCTATCCCTTGCATCAGAAAGTAAGCCTGTGGATCTCATTGCTGCTCAAAATGCCGAGGTAAAAATTAACCAGATGCGTAACGATCTTCGTGATGAAGAGATGTATAAAATGGAAGGCAAGGGTGACTTTCTTACTAGTGTCTATTATCTTGATCTGATCTCAGAACTCGAAAGAATGGGAGACTACTTAATCAATATATCCCAGGCACTGGTATAAACTTTCTAAAGTAACATCAGAGAAGGCTGCGAAATCCGTGGCATTCTTTATTACATTTTCTATCTCGAGGATCCAAAATAGCATTTTGTATGAATATTGGAAAATTGTAATACAATTGTAATATTACTTAAACGGCAGTACAAAATATTATTGCCACTTTTGCATCCGAAAAGAAAAAATTATGCTGTTACAGATTCTTACACTTTTAGGAGCCCTTGGAATGTTCCTGTTCGGCATGAACATGATGAGTTCCGGCCTCCAAAAAGCATCAGGGGACAAACTCCGTAAGCTCCTTTCGTCAATTACATCAAATCGTTTTAAAGGTGTAATGACTGGTCTTACTATTACTGCTGTCATACAATCTTCCAGTGCCACCACTGTGATGGTTGTCGGATTCGTAAACGCCGGATTGCTAACGCTCATACAGGCTGTCGGGGTGATTATGGGTGCCAATATCGGTACCACGATGACAGCTTGGATTATCTCTCTATTGGGTTTCAAAGTAGACATTTCTATAATCTCTGTTCCCCTCATGGCTTTAGGATTCATTCTCAGTATGATGAAATCCGAAAAAAGGAGAAATATTGGAGAATGCGTTATAGGATTTGCACTTCTATTCCTCGGACTAGCTTTTATGAAATCCTCCGTACCTGACCTACAGTCAACACCCGAAGTGCTCTCATTCATCCAGGGATGGACCAATTATGGATTTGGTTCAGTACTGCTTTTTGTGCTGCTCGGCACAATCCTGACCCTTATACTCCAATCTTCAAGTGCTACGGTCGCCTTAACAATGGTTATGTTGACTATGGGGTGGATGCCATTTGAGTATGCAGCAGCTATGATTTTGGGTGAAAATATAGGCACCACTATTACTGCAAACATAGCAGCTGCAGTAGGCAACACATCTGCGAAGAGGACAGCATTGGCTCACACATTTTTTAATCTTTTTGGAGTTACGTGGGCGCTGATATTTTTCCGACCTTTCGTCGGATTAATATGTAATATCATAACCGCAATGGGGCTTCCTAACCCCACCCAAATCGGGCTTGAAGTAGCCTCTGAATCCGATCAGACCGCTCTTCTTTATGGTCTCTCTATGCTCCATACCATATTTAATGTAATAACTACCCTCATTTTGATATGGTTTTGTCCACAGATTGTTAAGCTTGTAAGTAAAATAATCAAGATGCCTAAAAGCACTGAAGAACAAGAAGTTTTCCGCCTTAAATATATAGAAGGGGGCCCTGTGTCCACTTCTGAGCTCGCTATCAAACAGGCTCAAAAGGAGGTCGTTCACTTCGGACGTATCTCCCGGAAAGGGTTTAACTATGCAGCTCAGGCAGTTAGCAGCACGACAGGCGACGAGTTCGACATGTATCGCAACAAACTGACGAAATACGAGGAAATCTCTGATAGAATGGAGCTCGAAATAGCTAACTACCTCCACAAAATCCCTACTGCAGAGATCAGCATCGCCACTTCAGAATCAATCCGTAGAATCTACAGTATAATAAGTGAACTTGAGAGTCTCGGAGATAGTGGAGAGAGAATCGGCAACATTATCGTTCGTCGCAATCTCCACAATAAAAGATTTAACGAAGAAGAACTCAAAAACATCGCTAATATGTTTGATACGGTTGAACATGCTTACGATGTGATGATTGCAAATCTGATCAGCGCTGCTGACGGCAAACAGGTTGATCTTAAATCTGCCCAAGATGCAGAAGTGCAAATCAACCGGTTGCGCAACGATCTCCGTGATGAGGAAATGTACAAAATGGAGGGCAAAGCGGACTTCTTGACAAGCGTCTATTACCTCGACCTGATCTCCGAACTCGAAAGAATGGGCGACTACATTATCAATGTCTCTCAGGCACTGGTATAGAGGATTCATAATAAAAATAATGGTAAAGAAGGTCGTGGATTCCACGACCTTCTTTATGTTGGCTTTTGGCTGCTTTGAGGATGCGATAAGTTACATCAACAGTTAGTTAATATATCTTGACCACATCATAGTACTGTTTCCACCAGCCATCATCACCATCAATGAATTTGAGAATGCCCTTGGATTCGGTCTCCATCCACACATACCAGTAGATGGATGTTCCACCGTCATCGGTCATACCCATAGGGTTACCACTGGCGACATTGTCAGCGTAGAGGTATCTGGGAGTAGTATCAATCCAGAAAACAACCTTTTCACCTTCGTATTCAATGGCCGAAGGGATTCGGATGTATTTATTGTTATCGTGAGGACAAAGGGTGGGTTCAGGAGCCAATAATGTCAACACACCATCAGCAGTCAGGGTGAAATCCAGATCGAGATCTGAGCCCATTACATGCTTGATACGGTACTTGGTATTATCGTAGTTGTTAATCCAAAGATTCGAGTGAAGCACCTTTTCCGAATTGACATAAGCGTTCAACCTTGACTGATAGAATTCTACCTGTGCATATTTGGTATAATCGATCTCATTGTTGGGGACAGGGTTGAAGTTAACAACATCATAATACTGTTTCCACCAGCCATCGTCACCGTCAATGAACTTGAGAATACCCTTGGATGCGGTTTCCATCCATACATACCAGTAGATTGATGTTCCACCATCTTCAGTCATACCCATGGGATAGTCACCTGAGGCAAGGTTGTCTACGTAGAGATAGCCTGGATCAGGATCAATCCAAAAGGTCACAGGCTCACCTTCATATTCGATTGTACTGGGAATCCTGATGTAACTACCGCCGTCATGAGGACAAAGGGTGGGTTCAGGAGCTACAAGAGTCAATTCGCCCTCTTTTGTAAGAGTGAAGTCCAGATTGATATTTGAATTCATCACATTTCGGATGCGGTACTTGCTCTTGTTATATTTGGACACCATAAGTGTAGAATTGAGCTCGTCATAGAGTGTAACGAAAGCATTGAGGCGTGACTGATAGAATTCTACGGTTGCGTAGTCCTCAAATTCCGAATCGTCGCCTCCGGGCATTACTGCCTGGCCGGCAAATTGGTACCATCCACTCGGAGAGACCATGCTTTTGTCAAACGAAACAACAAAAGTGTAAATTTCACCGGCCTCCACTAGAGACATATCGTATGTGACCGCTACATCTGCCTCATATTCTCCCGGTGCAAATGAAATGGTAGCGGGAGTGCTGAGAGAGAAAATAGGGTCACCAGTGAAGGAAAGGTTGACAGTGAGCGGAACATCAATAACGCCGCGCACTAATTTAAAACCAATTACCGGTTCTTCGTGAAGCAAATAGTTGCCGGTATTAGCGCTGAAAGTCAAGCACTCATTGTCAGGATACCAAATATAGCTCTCAGACTGACACGCGGTAAAACCGAAGAGTAGTGCCGCAAGCAATGCTATGGTTTTGATAAAATGTTTCATATATCTAACTATTTTTTATTCTGAAAAAGGTCAAATCAATATCCGGGATTTTGCTGTCCGCGAATCTGGGGATTGGAATCAATCTCAGATTGAGGAATCGGCCAGAGGAAGAAGGGATCGTCTGCACTCTTACTGAGAAACTCGGTAAGGGTGCTGCCCGCATTGTTGATGATTTGGTCATCCTGGGCTGCCGAACGAGCAAAGCCTTTATTCCATCGCTTGAGGTCCTTAAGTCTGAATCCCTCACCAAAGAGCTCTTTTACGCGCTCTTTCTTTATCTGTGTCATCAGCTCCTCGCCGGAATAGTTGCGTTCGGAGTGTGATTCTAGACGTTTTGCACGAAGTGCATTCAGGTATTTGTTGGCATTTACAGCATCTCCTGATGCAGCATAAGCCTCCGCTGCAATGAGGTACTGTTCTGCAATCCTGAAAGGTTTCACCTTGTTGAGATAAGTTGAGATAGTCTCGCCAGGCATAAGTTCGGGGTTACCCGGAAATTTTGTAAAAATATAGAGGTTACTGTTCAACGTACCGAATACAACCGGGGTCTTCTTAAACCAGGTCTGAAAGCGAATATCATCGGAAGTAAACTCATCGATGATCCACTGTTCAGGCATATAGTTCGGCGAGAATGTACCGTTGGACTGGAGACCCACATAGTCATAACAGTTGGAACGAGGTAGAGATTGGTAATCAGCCCACATCTGCACAATACACTCCTTGCCGCTGTCATTTGTCCAAAGCTTATCAAAGTCAGACTTATTGTCTATAAGCGAATAAGTACCAGGATTAATCAGAGAAGTGGAGGCTGTGATAGCAGTACTGTAATCACCTTTTGTTAGAGCTATACGTGCCTTTAGAGCAGTAACCGCATCTTTGGTGAAATAGATTGAACCTTCAACTCCACTAACACTGCCAAGAAGGGTTTCTGCCTTGCTGAGGTTGCGGCTTATGTAGTCGTAAGTCTCTGCAAGAGTCGACCTGCCGGGATATGATGATTGATCACTCGGAGTTGTAAAAGGCTCGTCGCTAAGCATCACACCAAAGTCCGAAGAGGCATTGGATGAATAATTGTTGCAGAAGAATTCTGCAAGCACAAACATCGTGTATGCCTTGACAAATGCGCACTCACCGAGAATGATGTCGAGTTGTGCCTTATCGGAATTGCTCAACTTAGTTTGGTCCATTGCGGGTATCCCCTGCTCAAGGAAATTGGCGAGCATCACGCAGTAATAGCTATTTGACCAAAGTGACTCCACACTACCGAAAGTGGAGCGCATCTCCCATTTGTAATATTCACCATTCCTATTGCCGAACGTAATCGAAGCATGAAACGAGTCACTCATCAGTTCGGGCAAATAAATAGGTGGTCCTGATACAATGTAATCTCTCACCGTGATATAGAGATCGCGTCTGAACTTCTGAGCATCCTCCACTGAAGAGAGAGATGAATCTGTCGTTATGGAGTTGGAGGGGAGAATATCCAGATCACACGAGCAGACCAAAAGCATTGCCGCACATATATTGAAGATAAATTTTTTCATAATCAAATTGAGTTAATGTTAAAAATTGAATTCAAGACCAACGATGTACTGCCTTGTATTGGGGTAGTTACCCATCGCGGTGATCTGGTCAATCTCGGGGTCCCATCCTGTGTATTTTGTAAAAGTAAGGAGGTTACGTCCGGAAACATAAATCTTTGCCCCCCTAAAAACGTTCGTTTTGGCAATCATTTTTTTCGGGAAAGTGTAGGCAATCTGAAGATTCTTGAGTCTGACAAAACTTGCATTTTCGATGAAACGGCTATCATGCTTTACGGGATCTGACGCCCTGGGGATGTCAGTAATCTGACCCGGAGCAGTCCAGATGTTCATCATTCTCTTTGTCATATTTGACTCGTCTGCAAATGTCGGGTTTTCTACAAAGTAGCGGTCATAGTTCTCAATATATTTTCCGAATACTCCTGCAAAGGTAGCATTGATCGAGAAGCCTTTCCAACTTAGATCGAGAGCGGCACCACCTGACCAGGGAGCAAAACGATTGCGACCGAGAAATGCAGCATGACTTTCTGAATAAGTGCTGGTAATATTGCCATCAGCATCATACCAGAGGGATTTGCCGTTAGCAGGATCTACACCTGCAAACCTCACTACAAAGTATTCACCATAAGCGTGTCCTGTCTGGAATTTCAGGCCACTGTCTCCATCTACAAACTCATCACGTCCATCATAGAGTTCGGTGATAGTGTTTTTATTGTAATTCATGTTGAAACTTGCACCAAAATAGAGATCCCTCTGCTGAATGATATCAAATCTGAGCTCGACATCCACACCACGGTTTCTCATGGTTCCCACGTTACCCCATCCACCGGAAAATCCGGAAATGAAGGAATAAGGAATGTACATCAGCATATCCTTAGTATTCTTATTGTAGAACTCAAAGTTGAAGGTCAAAAAGTCGAATACCGTACCATTGATACCTATGTTGAAGGCTTCCAAAGTCTCCCAGGTAAGATTGGGATTACCCAGTGAAGAGATGTACCACAAGGACTCTCCATCATAAGTTTTGCCTGTCTTGGTAAGGCCATAAGAGAGGTAGTTGCTAATACCGGAGTTTCCCATGGTACCGTATGATGCCTTTAGCTGAAGATTATTAATCCAGGAAATCCCCTTTATAAAATCCTCATTGGACATTTTCCACATCGCACCTACAGACCAGAAATTGGCATATCTCCTGTTGGATCCAAAGAGTGATGAACCGTCTATTCGGTAGGTCAGATCTAGGAAATACTTATCGGCATAATCATAAGAGAGACGTGAGAAGAATGAGTTGTATGCAATCTTGGAGTCTGAATAAGAGGGAATGAATGCCTCTGTACCATGGTCTATATTAGTTAGACGGGGATCAGTCTGCCCTTGCGTATAAGTAGAAAGGTAATCTTCCTTAGAAACAATGGACTCGTGACCCACGAGAATGTCAAAGTGGTTTTTATCAGCGATTGCAAACTTATATTCTGCGGTATTGGTTGAAGTCAGACGGTAGAATCTTTCAAATGACTCCTCTGTAATAGGAGTCACAGTAATTCTTTCGGTAGGAATAGTTTTGCCGGTATAGCGGTAGTCATAGCCCTCAACAGCCTGCACAGTTCTTAACACAAGACCTTTAATGGGTGTTATTTCCTGATACATGTTGGCATTGACCCTTACTGTTGCCCTCTGCGAAGGACTATGCTCCATAATGGTGAAGTAGTTCTTCAAACCCAGGTCAGTAATAAAATCCTGCTCTTCACCATATCCGGTAAAATTACCGTTTGCATCAGTGAGAATCTCATAGGGAGTTGCATATGGCAGACCCCAAGCAATGATATTCATCGGGTTATAATAACCTGTACTGACTGTCGAGTACCCGGCATTTCGCTGAGTCTGGTAAGTAAAGTTAAGGTTGATCCCAAATTTGAACCAATCTGTTATTCTTGTATTGGTGTTGGAGCGTATGGAATATCTTGACATGTCGGAGTAGGGCTCAATACCTTCGCGGGCGAATGCGCCGAGAGATATGTAGAAGTCGGTTCTCTCACTTCTGCCGGAAGTGCTAATGTCTGCCTTCCAGGTTGGGGCATTCTCGTTAAGAATCCATTTTCTCCAGTCTGTGCTGATATTATTTTTTAAACGAAAATTCTTAAGCTCCTGAAACTGTTCGTTTTCGAGAAGGCTGGGATCAGCTATTTCACGAAATTGAAACCATTCCCCGGCATTCATAAGCTCCATTGGAAATTGTGCCAGTGAAGAGATACCATATGACGCGCTGGCGGTAATAGTGGGCTTTTCACCTGAACCCTTTTTGGTTGTGATATAGATTACACCGTTCGCAGCGCGTGAACCATAGATAGCTGTGGAGGAGGCATCCTTCATTACCATCACATTCTCTATATCATTTGGATTGAGAGCGGTGAAAATAGCCACATCGACCGGTGAACCGTCGAGAATAAAGAGCGGAGTATTGGAAGCATTGATCGAATTGACACCGCGTAAACGCATGGAAACAGTAGCACTAGGTTCACCGGAACTGGTGAAAACCTGCAATCCTGCAACCTTTCCCTGGAGAGCATCACCGGAGCTGGCTGCGGGAATACTGGTAAATGCATCGGATTTTACAAGTGTCGAAGCACCTACTACAGAACTGATCTTCTTAGCACTACCGTAGCCGACAACTACGAGCTCCTCTATGGCCTGTATGTCACTTTGCATTGTAACATTCATAACTCCCGTGGTTCCGACTGTCAGATTCTGTGACTCCATACCTATGTAGGTAAAGGCAAGCACATTGCCTTGATTGGCTTTAATGGAGTAGTTTCCCTCGAAATCAGTTATGGTGAACTCCTTGGTGGTCACGTTCTGTATGCTGACACCCACCAGAGGTTCTCCATTGTCGTCAACAACGGTACCCGATACGACACGGGGATCTGAAGTGGGCTTCTGTTGCTGAACTTCGTTGAATTCTTTTGGAAAAATGGTAATCTGTTTGTCGATAATGCGATAAGCGATAGATGTGCCCGAAAAGAGGCTATCCAGCACTTGATTAATAGAGGCATTTGAAACAGAGATGTTGACAACCTGGTTTACATCAACAAGAGTGTTGTTATAAATGAAGTTGTAAGAGCTTTGTTTCTGGATTTCCTGAAGGACTGTTATCATCTTTTCTCCCTTGAAATCAAGTGAAATCTGCTGTGCAGAGGCTTCAGTGGAGAAGAAGAGTGACAAAACCATGAACTGGAAAAAGATTCCGATCTTCAAGAGATTGTTAGTTCTTTTCTTCATAGATTTTGAGATTGATAGTTTACAATATCACTACACAAAAAAAGGGATCTCTCCCTAATTTTTGTCGTAAATATGTTACAGAATGTAACTATTTATATAGGGTAACATTCTTTTCCTTAATCCTGTAGTGGATATTTGAAGAAATTTTTAACAGATCAAGCACCTGGGTAACAGACTCTGATTGGAAACGCGCCGTAAAACTGTACCCGAACAGCTCTTTGTCGGAGAGCGTGATATGCACTCCATACCAGCGTTCGAGTTTTTTTACCACCTCCTGCATTGGAGTGTTGGCAAAAATCAAGTAACCTTCTTTCCAGGCTGCATCATCCTCAGTGCTCATAAGATGACTCTTACGTGCAGATACAGCCTGATCGCTGATCACCAGACGCTCATTTGGCAAGACATCTATCTTTTTATTGTTCTGATTATAGACCTCCACCTTGCCATTTACCAGCGTTAACTTGACCTCAGAGTCATTGGAATAAGAAGATAAATTGAATTCCGTCCCAAGTATCCTTGCAGTAACGCCCTTGGAAGTCCTAATATACATCGGCCAATCGCTTTCAGAGCGCACCTTGAAGTATCCCTCTCCATCAAGTTCCACATAGCGTACCTCAGAAGAGAACTCCGCCGGACACTTGAGAGTGCTATTGCTGTTGAGCCAAACTTCGGAGCTGTCAGGGAGCAACACTTTGCCCTTTACTCCCGAATGAACTATGTACTCTATAAACTGTTCACTCTTATATCGCTCAATAATCTGCGTAACCGACGGTTCCTGGGCAACCTTAGGCATCTTCGGCTCCCTCAGCAACAACCAGGCTGAGAATGCGGTCATCGGTATGAAGAGAACCGCGGCAACTTTGATGAGCATGTTAGCCACTCTGCGCCTGCGAATGCGGAATATCAAACGATTAACTGTACTTCCATTGTCCGCACTATAAGGCATATTACCGAATGTCTCATCAGCTTTTAGGCGGGCAAATTTCTTGTCCTGATGATATTTGCTTTCAAAATAAACCATTTACTCGATTTTTTTCATTAGTTATACACCGATTTGAGGCTCTTTACCTAAAAAATCTGTGCGAAGTTTTTTGCGGAAGAAATGCAGTGCCTTGCGAATCTTGTACTCTACCGCCTTAACAGGTACCTGCTGCCTTTCGGCTATCTGTGAGTAGGTCATTCCAAACTCACGGTTTAGCTTAAAAGTGGAGCGCACATCCTCGGGAAGCTGCAGATAGGTCTTGTTTATGAGTTCTTCCAGCGAGAGGGCATCTATTCTTTCAAGCACATAATCGTCGGAAAGTGCGGTAAGATTAAGTTGTTCAAGGTCAGCATTTACACAATTGCGACGGTACTTATCGTCACGAAGGTAATTAAGCATCTTGTTGCGGGCAATTTTGTAAGTGTAACTACGAAGATTCTGTTGTTCGTCAATAAGAAAGCGTTTATTCCAGAGAGTAATGAATGTATCCTGTACAATATCCTCAGCAGCTGAGCGGTCTGTTATATATGAAATAATAAAATGGACCAGGTTGTTATATTCCATACGGAAGAAAACCTCCAGAGCGCGTTCATCTCCCGACTTGATGGCAAGAGCCAGTTTGGTGCCTTTATCACATTCCATACCCTAAAAATAGGAAAATTATCAATTTCTCACAAACTAATTCAGCTCTGGAATGACAATTTAAGTAGCCTGAACTATGCCACAACCCTTATAATTTCCGCAAAAGCACAATTAAATTCCATTATTCCCAAGAAAAACACTACATTTGTACTCCCACGGAGAGATGCTCGAGTGGCTGAAGAGGCACGCCTGGAAAGCGTGTGTACGCCAAAAGCGTATCGAGGGTTCGAATCCCTCTCTCTCCGCAAAGCGAAAGGCCGAATGACGTCAGTCATT
>JAAYDZ010000021.1 GCA_012728975.1 Bacteroidales bacterium | reverse complement strand
ATTAGAGCTTACGCTTGATTTCGACTATGGTGTAAGCCTCAATGACATCACCGATTTTGATGTCATTATATCCGTCAATGTTCAGACCGCAGTCAAATCCTGCAGCGACCTCCTTGACATCATCTTTAAATCGCTTGAGCGACCCGAGTTTTCCTGTATAGATCACAATGCCGTCTCGGATTACTCTTATTTTAGCAGTGCGAGTCAGTTTGCCCTCCTTCACCATACAACCGGCAATGGTGCCGACTCTGGAAATTTTGAAAATCTCGCGCACCTCCGCAGTGGCAGTAACTTCTTCTTTCTCCAAGGGGGCGAGCATACCTTCGATACTGCTCTTAACCTCTTCGATAGCATCGTAAATCACGGAGTAGATACGTATTTCTATGCTTTCGCTTTCAGCCAGTTTGCGCGCTTCCATTGAAGGACGAACCTGGAAGCCGATAATTATCGCGTTAGATGCAGAAGCAAGCATTACGTCGTTCTCCGAAATAGCGCCAACGGCTTTGTGGATTACCTTGACCTGAACCTCTTCTGTAGAGAGTTTGATGAGGGAGTCTGCAAGAGCCTCCACGGAGCCGTCCACATCGGCCTTCACGATGATATTGAGTTCCTTGAAATTGCCCAGCGCGATACGACGCCCGATTTCCTCGAGAGTAATGTGAGGTTGGGTATGGATGCCCTGGATACGTATCAGCTGTTCTCTCTTATTTGCAATATCACGTGCTTCCTTTTCATCTTCGAGAACGTTGAGGGTGTCACCAGCAGTAGGGGCTCCGTTCAGACCTAACACTGATACGGGTGTTGAGGGACCCGCTTCAGTGATTTGCTGTCCTCGTTCATTGAACATAGCTTTTACACGGCCGGTGTAACATCCTGCGAGCATGACATCACCGAGTCTCAATGTACCTGACTCAATGAGCACCGTGGCGAGATAACCGCGGCCCCTATCGAGTGAGGACTCGATGACGCTGCCAATAGCACGCTTGTCGGGGTTGGCCTTCAGTTCGAGCAGATCTGCCTCTAGTAGTACTTTCTCAAGTAGTTCTTTGATGTTAATACCTTTCTTGGCAGAGATTTCCTGGCATTGATATTTGCCACCCCAATCCTCTACGAGGATATTCATATTTGCGAGCTGCTCTTTAATTTTCTCAGGATTTGCTCCCTGTTTGTCAATTTTATTAATTGCAAATACCATCGGCACACTCGCTGCTTGCGCGTGGCTGATGGCTTCGACTGTCTGGGGCATTATAGCGTCGTCAGCGGCAACGATAATGATGGCAACGTCTGTGACCTTGGCTCCACGTGCACGCATAGCGGTAAATGCCTCGTGACCGGGAGTATCGAGGAATGTGATACGTCTGCCGGAAGGAAGTTTTACATTGTAAGCACCTATGTGCTGGGTAATACCGCCTGCCTCACCGGCAATCACATTTGCCTTGCGGATATAGTCAAGCAGCGAAGTCTTTCCGTGGTCCACGTGGCCCATAACGGTAACGATAGGCGGACGTTCAACCATATCTTCCTCTTTGTCTTCCTCCTGCTCGATGGCACCCTGGGTTTCCACTGTCACAAACTCTATTTCGTATCCGAACTCCTCTGCCACAAGCACCAGAGTCTCTGCGTCAAGACGCTGGTTGATGGAAACCATCATTCCCAGGTTCATGCAGGCCTCTATAACCTTTGTTACCGGAGTATTATTCATTAAGATTGCAAGCTCGTTTGCTGTAACAAACTCGGTTACCTTGAGAATATTACTGGAGAGTTCTTGAAGGATCTGTTCTTCCTGTGCTTTCTGAGAAATTATTTCCCTCTTTTCACGGCGACGTCTTGATCCTTTGGTCTTTCCCCTGCCCTCGGTCATACGAGCGTAGGTCTCTTTGATTTGCTTCTGTACCTCGTCTTCATCGACTTCAGGGCGTACTGATTTGAAGCGATCCTTCTTGCTGTATTTACCTCTACCTCCGCTTGGAGATTCTTTTTGTTTTTTGTGTTCTTGATGTGCCTTAGTGACATCTACCCTTTTGCTGTTTTGGATGCGTTCCCTCTTGCCTTTGCTTCTCCTCTCAGTCTGTGGTTCGCTCTTGTCATCGCTCTTGGTTTTTTCCTTTTTTTCAAATTGGGAGATATCAACCTTGCCAACCACTGTCAGACCGGGAAGCTTACGCTCTGTGTGCCTTATATCTGCTTTCCTTTTTGGCCTTTCTTCCTTTGTGGGAGCAACGCTCTTTTTTGTGGGAGCTTTTTTCTTCGTTTCAGGCTCAACAGGTGTTGCAGGTGCCTTTTCGGGCTCTGCTTTCGGAGTTTCTACCTTTTCCTGTTTTGGTTTGGCTTTAGCTTTGGTTTTTGGTTTTATCTCGTCTAGATCAATCTTTCCTATGACCTTGATCTTCGGGGTTTCCGGCTTAATCACGGTGGCTGTCTCTTCAGGTACAGGTTCGGGAGTTTTTACCTGTTTATCCGGGCTTGACAGCACTTTGCTCGTTATTATGACCTCCTTGACAGGCTCTTCTTCTTGCTCCTTATGGTGATCCATCCTGGTCATTTGCCTTACTTTCTTTGCTGCCTCCACTGCGTCCTCCTTAATGGCCTTATCCCGTCCGAATTTTTCTGCAACTATATCGTAGATATCCTGTGAAATTTTGGACGCGATGGTCAGGTCGCTTCCATGTCCTTTCTCTTCAAGAAATTCGAGCAATGTGCCTGTGGAAATGTTAAAGGCCGTCGCTACTTGTTTTATCCTGTATTGTTTCTGATCTGACATATATTTTCTCCCGATATTATTATTTGTTAAAACTACTCTTCAAATTCTGCTCTGAGGATTTTTTGCACCTCAATCGCGGTCTCTTCTTCGAGGTCTGCTCTTTGCACGATATCTTCCACTGAAAGAGCCAAAACACTCTTGGCAGTGTCGCATCCGATTTTCTGCAGTTGCTCTATAATCCACATATCAATCTCGTCACTGAACTCTGTGAGTAATACATCCTCCTCAGGTTCAAGGCCGTCGTCATCGCGGTAAATCTCAAGTTTATAGCCAACAAGTTCACCGGCAAGGTTAATGTTACTGCCGCCCTTACCAACAGCAAGGGAAACCTCGGAGGGTTTGAGATAGACATTCACCTGTTTTGCCTCTTCGTTAAAGGTCATTGAGGAGATTTTTGCCGGACTGAGTGCTCTGGTGATGAGCAGAGACTTGTTGTTTGTCCAGGGGATAACGTCTATGTTTTCGTTGCGTAATTCGCGGACAATACTGTGTATACGGCTACCTCTTACACCCACGCAGGCTCCTACCGGATCGATGCGCTCGTCATATGACTCTACTGCAACTTTGGCTCTTTCACCAGGTATTCTGACGATTTTCTTAATGGTAATCAGACCTTCAAAAATCTCCGCAACTTCCTGTTCAAAAAGTCTTGCGAGAAAGTCCGTAGATGTACGTGAGAGGATAATTACGGGAGTGTTGCTGTTATTGAATTTAACCTCTTTGATAATTGTCCTTACAGTATCTCCCTTCCTGAAAAAATCACCGGGAATCTGTTCCTCTTTAGGAAGAATAAGGTCATTTCCTTCATCATCTCTAAGTACAACCTCTCGCTTCCATACCTGGTAAACCTCACCCACAAAAAGATCTCCGATCTTATTGCTATACTTGTTGTAGAGGTTCGCTTTCTCAATATCCATAATGCGTCCGGAAAGACTCTGCCTGAGGTTGAGAATGCCCCTGCGTCCGAAATCTGCGAGCTTGATCTCTACAGAACACTCCTCTCCCAGCTCATATTCGTCAATTTTGTTGGCATCCTCGAAAGAAATCTCTGTCATGGGATCGGTAACCTCTTCCACAACTTCTCTGTTCCAGAAAATCTGGAGGTCACCCTTGTCAATATTGATGATGATGTCGAAGTCACTATTTTCGCTATACATCTTTTTGAGCTGTGATAGGAATACCTCTTCGAGCACTCCCATCATAGTGGCCCTGTCTATGTTTTTCTGATCTTTGAATTCAGCAAATGTGCTGGCTAGGTTTAAACCTTCCATTTTGATTATTATTTTTATCTATTTTTATACTTATCAAATTTAATAACGGGTTTTGCCGATTTGATTTGGTCAAAAGTGTATTCTTCGACAACCTCCATGATCACTTTCTTTTTCTGTCCTTCCACCTTTTCGGACACTTTGGTCACGAACGTAATACCCTCTTCCGAAGCAGCAGCCAGAACGCCTTTAAAATGTCCTCCGTTTTTGAGTTTAAGTTCAATCTCGGAACCAAGTGCCTTACGATACTGACGTAGTACCTTGAAAGGCGTTGAAAGGCCTGCAGAACCTACTGTAAGCGAAAAATCCTCCTCGTCCCTGTCAAGTTTGGATTCTACAAAACGGCTGATATTTACGCAGTCGTCCAAAGAAAGAGAGCCTTTGTCGATCTCAATGACAATCTCGATATCATTCTCCCTACTTACCTTGACATCCACCAAAAATAGGTCACTTCTTTGTGCGAGAAACTCTGCTAATATCTCTTCTATCTTCTCTTTTTGTATCATCCTTAGGATATTTTTAAAAAATAAGGGGACTACACGTCCCCTATCTCTTTCACTATATCGCCGGCAAAGTTAGCAATTCTATATTAAACGGCAAATTTTTATTATCTTTTTGGCATATTTTATGAATGATTAGAAAAGATTACAGATGAAAAATAATAATATATGGATATTACTGCACAAAAGATAGCAGAACACCTGGGGGGAGAGATAGTTGGGGATCCGCAAGTCAGGGTGTCTGCTCCTGCCAGAATAGAGCAGGGACGTCCGGGTACCATCTGCTTTTTTGCAAACCCAAAGTACGAACACTACGTATATACGACAAAAGCCTCAATTCTGCTGACCAACAAGTCATTCGAGCCCAGTCGGGAGATTCCTGCCACTCTTATCAAGGTTGATAACGCTTACGAGTCCGTTGCGGTGCTACTTGAGCTCTTCAACACTCTAAAGAAAAGTCGCCCAAGGAGTAACCGCCTTTTTGTTTGTCGCCCATTTTCATCTAAAATAGGACGTGGCACTTTTGTGGGGCGTGGCACTTTTGTCGGCAAACAAGTAACAATCGGTAAAAATTGTCACATCTATCCGCAGGTCTATATCGGTAACGGAGTTACAATCGGTGATAACACTATTATTTATCCTGGTGTACGCATTTATCATGATTGTGTAGTCGGAAGGGATGTGATTATCCATGCAAATGCGGTTATTGGTGCTGACGGATTTGGTTTTGCTCCCCGCGAAGACGGCTCTTACCGTAAGATCCCCCAAACCGGAAATGTCATCATAGAGGATGACGTGGAGATAGGTGTAGGAACGGCAATCGACAGGGCTACAATGGGCGCCACAATTATCAGGAGAGGAGTCAAGATTGACAATTTATGTCAGATTGGACATAATGTGGAGGTAGGTGAAAATACCGTCATAGCAGGTCTGAGTGGTATAGCCGGCTCGGCAAAAGTGGGTAAAGGATGCGTTATTGCAGGTCAGAGTGGCATTGCCGGTCACATTACTATTGCAGATAAGACAACTCTGGCTGCTCAGAGTGGAATTATAGGCAATGTCAGAAAGGAAGGTGAAGCGCTTATGGGCTATCCTGCTATAAGTTACAGAGATTATATGAGGGCTTATGCCTTGTTCAAAGCCAGTGCAAGGAAATGAAGGAGAGACAGAAGACAGTTAAAAAGAGTTATACTTTTAAAGGGAAAGGGTTGCATACCGGTCTTCATTGTAAGATGACAATCCTTCCGGCGCCGGTGGATCACGGTATCGTTTTTAAAAGAACAGACATCGGTGATGAGGCCCTTGTTGAGGCATCTTGGCACAATATTGCAAGCACTGCCAGAAGTACTGCCATTTGTAAGGATGGAATAGAGGTAATGACTATAGAGCATCTTCTTGCGACATTTTACGGACTCGGGATAGATAACGCCCTGGTAGAAATCGACAGTACAGAGTTACCAATTCTGGATGGTAGCGCAAGACCCTATGCAGAGGCCTTTCTCGCAGATGGTCTTCGTTTATATGATGCTCCAAGAAGATACCTTGAGATAAGGGAACCGTTTTCATTCGAGGATATTGAGTCAGGCTCTTCCCTGCAAATACTTCCGGCAGACAACTTCAGCGCTGAGGTGGAGATTGACTATGGCTCTAAAGTATTGGGGGTTCAGAAAGCACAATTTTCCGAAGGTGATGATTTTGCTTCTGCAATAGCCCCCTGCCGCACATTCTGTTTTCTCCACGAACTGGAATTCCTTCTCAACCACAATCTTATAAAAGGTGGGGATATGGATAACGCCATAGTGATCGTGGAAAATGATGTTGACGAGAAGACTCTAAGTCGCCTTAAGAGCATTTTTAATGTAGAAAATCTTGATAGGGCGCCGGAGGGATATCTCAACAATCTGACCCTCCATTTTGACAACGAATGTGCCCGTCACAAACTCCTCGATCTTATAGGGGATTTCGCCCTTGCGGGACATCCTCTCAAAGCCAGAATTATTGCACGTAAGCCCGGTCATGCAGTAAACACCACTGTGCTTAAAACTATGTTTGAAAAAAATAATATTATACCATTATGATCAACAACAATAAATATCCCGGTGCCTATGTTCATACTGATGCCAAAATAGGTAAAAATGTAGAGATAGGACCATTCAGTTATATAGCTGGAAATGTAGAGATCGGAGATGGGTGCCGTATTGGCCCCAATGCCGTTATTCTCGATTATGTCAAAATGGGTGAAAATTGTAAAGTTTTCGCAGGTGCCGTAGTTGGAGCCGAGCCTCAGGATCTTAAGTTCAGGGGAGAGGAAAGCCATGTGATTATCGGTAACAATACAACAATCAGAGAGTGTGCTACTATCAATCGTGGCACGGCTGCAAGCGGCAGATGTGCTACCATAATTGGTGATAACTGCCTTGTAATGTCCTATGTCCATATTGCACACGACTGTCGTATAGGCAATAACTGTATTTTTTCTAGCTATGTGGGAATGGCGGGGGAGACCGATGTCGATGATTGGGCAATTATAGGCGGGGGTACGCTCATCCACCAGTTCTCCCATATCGGCGCCCATGTGATGATAGGTGGTGGTACAGGAGTGGTGAAGGATGTGCCTCCCTATATCCTCGCTGCACGCAATCCCATCAATTTTGAGGGAATCAATATCGTAGGTTTGCGACGCCGGGGTTTTACTCACGATGAGATTGATGAAATCCGTGAGATTTACAGGGTAATCTATGACTCCGGTATGAATGTATCCGATGCCGTTTCCAGAGTAAGATCAGCCTTCTCGGATACAGCAGTTAAAAAGGTGATTTTGGATTTCATATCCAACTCCAAGAGGGGTATTGTTAAGAAAGGCGCCAGCGACTCTCTCGATGATTAGATCTGAACAATCAATTCTGACTACCGCATACTTCCCTCCTGTGGAATATTTTTTTGCAATTGCAGGTAGCAGAAAGGTGTTGATTGAGCAGTGTGAAGTCTATCAGAAGCAATCTTACCGCAACCGTTGCAATATCTGTTCGGCAGCAGGCAAGGAGTCTCTTTCCATACCGATACTCAAGGAGGCCTATCAAAAGGTGCCTATTCGCGATGTTCGGATAGATTATAGCAGACCCTGGCTTCAGCAGCATAAGAGGGCTATCTTATCGGCTTACAACTCATCTCCCTTTTTCGAGTATTATATGGATGATCTTTTTCCGATCCTTGACCGGAAAAAAACTTTTCTTTTCGATCTCAATCTTCTTTTGCTGGATAAGTGTCTCGAATTGACCGGTATCAAGGCAGCGATTGAGTTCACCTCGGAGTATCATAAAGAGTATCCTGAAGGGGATTTCCGTAATATTATACAGCCAAAGTACCGCGGAGAAAATCTGCTTGTCAGATATAAAAAGGAGAAGACCTGGACTCAGGTCTTCTCCGATAGATTTGGTTTCATCGGGAACCTCTCTATTATCGACCTTCTGTCGAATGAGGGCCCCAACGCCATCTCCTATATTCTTTAGAATTTAAATCCGAATGTAAACAGGAGTTTACCTCTGCTAAAGGTGTATGTGCCTTCAGGGGCTTCAATTCCGCTATAGTCATTGTAGAGGGTAAAGTTTTCGTAATTGTTGAGGCATCTCCGATATGCTATATCAAGAGTGGTCCTTCCTTGACCGAATTTAAATCCGATACCTCCGGAAATATATTGCTGAGCATCATAAAACTCGGGATCGGGTGAACTATAATAGTTGTACCCAAGCCTGACAGCCATAAATCTCAGAGGCCACACTTCTGTTCCAAGTCTAAGTATATCACTCCTTTTGAAGTATCTCGTAATCTCGTTGTTCTCTTCAGAGAAAACATCTTTATTGCCACTGTTGTCAGCCATAGCTATTCTTGAGTAGTTTACACTCTCGTAGTCGGCGCTTATAAGAGCCCTATCGCCAAAAGTGAAGGCAGCCCCTACGCTCCATCTCATGGGAGTTTTTATCTGATAATTATATGATCCTACTGGGGAATCTACATCGTAATAATTGCCATTTACGAAGGATGAGGTCATATTTCTCTGCCAGTTGTCTGTCATATCATACCATGTGGGTGAGGTAAATGTGGCACCAAGACGTAGACCGGGTAGGGGAGTAATGATAGCTCCAACCTGAAAGTTAACACCCGAGCCGTTTGAACGTTGCCAATAGGTCGAGGTCATGGATTCGAATCCATCCTGAAAATCCCTCGAATTGATAGCTTTTTCACCATATCTCTCATTCAGCTCGTATGTTAGACTTACGAGGTTGAGGTTCGCTCCGAAATAGAAGAAATCCGAAACATTGGCTCCGAAGTTAAAGGAAAATGCATTTGTACCACCATGTATTTTGCGGTAATAGCTCTGCTGAAGTTCGCCACCCACTTCAATAATGCTGCCATCATAGATGTTTTCAGTAGAACCGATATAGTCGTAATCTGAATCGGGAGTATTGGCCAATAGGTATGTCTCCCATGCCAGAACTTCAGGCCATGAGAGGTTGTTGTTGTAGAATGCATTATATGACTCCGTACTCTCCAGCGCATTTACATGAACTCCGGAGAGACCGGAAGCAATGGAACCCAGAAGTGTTGACTCGTCAGTAGTACCGTTAGCGGCCATTATTGAGTTAAAACTATTGGTGCGGTTGAGTGTAATTCCGAAGTTGTAGTTGAGAATTCCCGAGTAATTGCCTGTATCAAATGCCATGACGAACCCTAGGTTTGACATGGCCATCCTTGTGAAGGAGTCTTTGGAAACACTATTCAAGTAGTTGGCTTCGCCACTGCTTGTAATAAAAGAAGGCGTTAAAGAGATTTGAGAAAATCTATATATAGCACTGGAGGCCGGGTTAATGACGATTGCACCCAAATCACCCCCAAGAGCTGTGAAAGCGTTGCCCATGGCAAGCGTACGTGCCGTACCCTCATTGTGTTGCTGGGAGAATGTCAGAGCCTCTCCTGCGGTCTGAGCACTAAGTCCTGTTGTCAGCAGGATAGAAAACAATATGGTTGTAATCTTTTTCATTGTCTGTTCACATTTTGATTTTTGAATTATCTCCTGCCGCCGGTACCTCCACCGCTACTTCCGCTACTACCACTATATCCGCCACCGCCACTATATCCTCCGCCACCGCTATAGCTGCCTGAAGAGCTCCTGCTGCTACCTGAACTGTAGCTGCCTGAAGAACTTCTGCTGCCGCCTGAACTGTAGCTGCCTGAAGAACTTCTGCTACTGCCTGTGCTGTAACTTTCGGAGTTGCGTGAAGAACGTGTGGTGCCGGTACTTATGCTGCCAGAACTACGTGTGGTGCTACCGGAACTGCGTTGGTAGATGGTGCCGCTTCTTGACTCAGAACTACTGCGTGAGCCCGTATATACTCCGCCCGAATTGTAACTGTCAGTGCTTCTGCCTTCGCTCCTCCTGGTGTATATGGAACTACCGGATGCTGCTGTGCGTGGAGTGTTGCGGAAACTCTGGCCGTCAGCGGCAGAACGTTTGCCGTAAGCAACGTCTTGATAGTAGTTGTTAGGATGTCCAGGTCCTGGATAATATCCGTGATAATACCAGGGATTCCAATAGTTGTAGTACCATCCGCCGTATCCGTAGTACCAGGGATCGTACCAGCCATAATTCCAGCCGGTGTACCATGGATCATACCAACCGGTGTGCCAGGGGCTATACCACCCTGAGTACCATGAATAATAGGGGTAACCGTAATAGGGATATCTGAATGAACCCCACCAGGGATTGTACCAAGGGGAGTTCCAAACACCGTAATCAACATAGAAGGTGTAGGTAGGACTGTCAAATTTCCTCAATCTTTCTGCATAAGATGTTTTCTCATCCACAAGGTAGTAGTTACCTTCCTCGTCCTCCAAAATATATGATTGCGGTTTCTTTGTAGATTCGTGCAACTCTTTGTTTGATGCAACCATTGCAGCCCTTGATTCGCGCGTGGGCCTGTAGTATATGCCGTCATCAAATGATGCGGAAGAATAATAACTTGTGGTACCACAAGAGCTTATCACCATTGTAACGGCTATAAGTAACAGATAGAAAACTTTGTTTTTCATTTTTACCTCCTGTGTTAGATAATTTTGTACTTTTGCAGTCGCATTTCATTACAAATATATCAATTTTTATACCAAATACAACAAAAAAATGGCAAAAGAAGTAACAAATAGGGAAGAAAATTACTCCCAATGGTACAACAATCTGGTTTTAAAGGCGGATCTGGCTGAACAGTCGGCAGTTAGAGGGTGTATGGTGATCAAACCTTACGGATATGCCATCTGGGAAAAGATGCAAAATCAGCTTGACAAAATGTTCAAAGAGACAGGTCATGTCAATGCTTATTTCCCTCTCTTCATACCAAAATCATTTCTCAGCAGGGAAGCGGAGCATGTAGCGGGGTTTGCAAAAGAGTGCGCTGTTGTGACTCACCATCGTCTGATGGCCGATCCCGATGGCTCCGGTCTTGTGGTCGATCCCTCAGCAAAACTTGAGGAGGAGCTTGTGGTTCGTCCCACATCTGAAACAATTATTTGGAATACATATAAAAACTGGATCCAATCCTGGAGGGATCTCCCCATCCTCTGCAATCAGTGGGCAAACGTGGTTCGCTGGGAGATGCGTACCCGCCTGTTTCTTCGTACTGCCGAATTTCTATGGCAGGAGGGTCACACTGCCCATGCCACGGAGCAGGAGGCAATAGATGAGACTAGACTGATGGTGGATATATATGCGCAGTTTGCCCGTGAATATATGGCTATGCCAGTCGTGGTAGGCCGAAAAAGTGAGTCGGAGCGTTTTGCAGGTGCTGTGGACACTCTCTGTATTGAAGCTCTTATGCAGGATGGTAAAGCTCTGCAGGCAGGCACATCTCACTTCCTCGGACAGAATTTCGCCAAGGCTTTCGATGTACAGTTTGCCAATAAAGAGGGCGGTCTTGATTATGTATGGGCCACCTCCTGGGGAGTTTCAACTCGTCTGATGGGAGCGTTGATTATGACTCATAGCGACAATCATGGTCTGATACTTCCCCCCAAGCTTGCGCCGTATCATGTTGTGATGGTACCGATATTCAAGACAGAAGATGAGCATAGTCAGCTTCTGAATAGGATGTATGAGCTCAAAAAAGAATTAGAGGCAGCAGGATTATCAGTTAAGGTGGATGACAGGGACAATCTGCGCCCCGGCTTTAAGTTTGCCGAGTGGGAGCTCAAAGGAGTGCCTGTACGCATAGTAATTGGTCCCAGAGATCTGGCAGCCGGAGTTGTGGAGTTGGCTCGTCGTGATACCCTTGCCAAAAAGTCGGTTTCTCAAGAGGGACTCGTTGAGAGAATCACCTCATTGATGGATGATATTCAGAAGAATATTTACGCCAGAGCACTTAAATTCCGCGAAGAGAATACATTTAAGGTAGATACTTGGGAAGAATTCAAGGAGAAGATTGAAGAGGGAGGATTCCTCCTCTGCCATTGGGATGGAACTGCCGAGACAGAGGCCCTTATCAAAGAGGAGACCAAAGCAACCGTACGTTGCATTCCTTTGGACTCATTCGTTTGCAAAGAAGAGGGCAAATGCATCTATTCCGGCAAACCTTCTTCTGAAAGAGTTCTTTTTGCAAGAGCATATTAATTTTGGTACATTGTCACAATTAAACATTATATGAAACGATATATCGCATTTTTTCTTTTTTTGTTTGTGGGCACTTCAATTTTTGCGCAGGAGGCAGTCCCGACTGACACAACCGCTGCTTTGGCAGATACGGTTGTAGTTCCCAAGCCCCAATACTGGACCAAAAGCCTCACCACACAGATCGGTTTTTCACAGTTGTCCCTTACCAACTGGGCAACCGGAGGCTATGGTTCCATTTCACTCAATACCTTCGCCGGCGCAAATGCCAATTATAAGCGTGACAAATTTATATGGGACAACCAACTCCAGGTCGGTTACGGTTTTATACAATCTTTCGAAGATGGCTACAAGAAGAGTGATGACCGCCTTTTATTGGACAGCAAAGTTGGTTATAAAGCAGTTGAAACCCTATACATTTCTGCTCTATTTAACTTGAGAACCCAGTTTGCCCAGGGTCACGAGAAAGGCAATCTTGTATCGGATTTTTTCACTCCGGCATATTTATCTCTCGGTTTCGGTATTGATTATAAGCCCTTCGATAATTTGTCCATAAATTTCTCACCTCTCACAGGAAAGACGGTGATGGTAAAGAATCCTGAACTCCGCACAAAATATGGTAATGCTGAAGATCAGTTCTGCAGATTTGAACTTGGTGCCCAGCTCAAGGTTGATGGTAAGATAGAGGTAGAAAACTTCAAAGTGGCTACTGCGCTTACGTTATTCTCTGATTATCTGAATAAGCCTCAAAATGTTAAGGTTTTTTGGGATGTAAATGCGGATGCTAAAATTACCAAGTTTTTCTCGGTAACTCTCAGGACTAACCTGATCTATGATGACACCATAAAGTTTCTTGACAAAAAAGACAAACAAGGCAATTTGATTCTTGATGATAACGGAAAGCCCATCAAAGTATCAGGAGTGCAGTTCAAGGAACTTTTTAGCATAGGATTATCTTATACTTTCGGAAATAAATAATACAATGGATTGTGCAGGAGCATTTTGACATAGAATTGCGTTCTCTTACCACCGGTGTCGACAATCCATCAATCCTAGTTGGTGTCAGCGGAGGAATGGATTCTATGTGCATGGCTGACTTGTTTCTCAATACAACCGTACCCTGTACATACAGTATTGCGCACGTCAATTTCTCCCTCAGAGGGGCTGAGAGCGACCAAGATGAAGAGATGGTGCGTGAATGGTCTGAAAAACACGGAATCCCATTTTATACAACAAAGGTTAATGCCCTCGAGTTTGCACGGGAGCAATCTGTCTCTACGCAGATGGCAGCGCGTGACCTTAGATACGGTTGGTTTTTCTCCCTGATGGAGGAGTATTCAATGGATTTCCTGGCCATTTCACACAACCTGAATGACAGTGTGGAGACCCTGATGATCAATCTTCTCAGAGGAACGGGGCTTCGCGGACTTTCCGGTATCCGACGTTCCAACGGACCCATCATCCGTCCGCTGCTTTCCGTTACCAGAAATGATATCAGCGACTATGTGGCTTCGCACAACGTTCCATTCCGTGAGGATTCCACAAATAAGGAATCGCATTATCACCGCAACCGAATACGCAACGAAGTATTTCCTCATTTTGAGATAATCAATCCCTCCTTCCTCCAGACAATCAGCACATCGATGGCTCGCTTCTCCGAGATCTCGGATCTCCTCGAGGAGCTATACAACTCCAGGAAAGGGACTCTCTATCGGGTGGAAGATGGAGTACTGCAGATTGACATCAAGGCACTAAAGACTGAGAAGAGTATCAACTGGTGGCTCTTTATCATATTGGACGACTATGGGTTCAATGATGCTCAGATATCGCAGATAGCTGAGGCACTCAAGGGCCAGAGCGGTAAAACATTTTTCTCCCCAACACATATTCTTATTAAAGATAGGCAGTATCTCAAAGTCTATCCTGGAGATCAGGATTATGATGACCTTAAAGTCTCTATAAAGGTCTTTACTAAACCGGCAGGATTTGATCCCAAAAATGCCCCGGAAGGGACTCTCTATGTGGATGGCAGACGCCTTAAATTTCCTCTCAAATGCCGTCGATGGAAGCCTGCAGATCGTTTCAGGCCTTTTGGTATGAAAGGTTTTAAAAAGCTTAGCGACTTCTTTATCGATCTCAAGCTCGATGTGGAGGAAAAGAAACGTCAGATTGTTGTCACTACGCTAGACAAAAAAGGAGAGGAGCAGATTGTCTGTATTGTGGGTAAAAGAATTGATGACCGCTGGAAAGTCACAGCGGCCACCAAGCAGATTGTCTCGATCACAAAAGTGTAATCCTGTTTATTTTTTCCTTATCTGATATCGTATACTATAGGGAGACGGGCATAGTTAACTATTCCGGTCTCTTCTTTCAGACGAGCATAACTCCGTTCTATGTATGCGAATGGATCGGCCAGTGTACTGATGTCCGCACCTGTCTTTGAAAGAGATTCCATGAGTTTCTCCAGCGTGGTTTTTACTTGAGGATACTCCACAAGACGGTATTGTGAGAGACCCGCCATTTCAGCTGCGTAGGAGATAGCATCAACCAGGCCACCCTCCATGTCTGCGAGCCCGATGTTCAGTGCGTCACTGCCGGCCCACACTCTGCCCTGCCCTATCATATCAACCTGTTCGGTTGTCATATTCCTGCCTTCTGATACGATCGCTGTAAAATCGTTATAGATTTTATCCACTGCCCTTTGCATATAAGCTATTTCAGCATTGTCCAGGGCGCGCATACCGCTCAAAGCATCACTGTGTTTATTGGTGGTGATAGAGACCGAATGGAGGTGGAGATGTTTTTCCATTGTCTTGCTGAGGTTGGGTACAAGTGAGAATACTCCGATTGAGCCGGTAAGTGTCGATTTATTTGTGAAGATTTTGTCAGCTTTGGCTGAAATCCAATATCCGCCGGATGCTGCATAATTACCGTAGCTGGCAATCACAGGCTTTACCTCTTTCAGCAGAGAAATTTCACGATGGATCATTTCTGAGCCCGATACGCTGCCTCCGGGAGAATTTACTCTGAGTACTACAGCTTTAATGGTTGAGTCCTTTCTTACTTTTTCAAGTGTTTGGGAGAGTTTTATACCGGAAATTACCCTGTCATTTCCTTCCACCATTATTTCTCCGTTAGCATAGACTACCGCAATTTTTTCTTTGGCGCGGAGATCGGTTTTTACGCGAGCGGCGGCATATTTAGTGATTGGTGTAAATTTGAGATCCTTTGATTCAGTGACACCAAAGAGAGAACAAAGATACTCTCTCACCTGGTCGCTATACCACAATTCATCCACAAGACCCCTTTCAAGTGCACTTGAGGCATTCTGGAGCTCAAGATTGTCAATCCAGAAGTTGAATTGTCCGGCATTGAAATCCCTGGACTCTGCAATCTCATCGCACCAGCCATTCCAGATGGAATTGAGCATTGTTTTGTTTTGTTCAAGATTTTCAGCGCTGATGTCATTCTGGACAAATTGCTCAGCCGCGGCTTTGTACTTTCCGTGTCTGATAAGTTGCATTTCCACCCCGATGCGGTCGAGCAGATCTTTGAAAAATATCATATTAGAACTTAATCCGAGGATGAACACATCACCGTAGGGATTGAGTATTACTTTGTCTGAGACAGAAGCCAGGTAATAGCTACCGTTTCCAAACTGTGTGGAGTAGGATATTATCGCCTTACCTGAGGCCCGGAACCGTTTTAGAGCATCCCTAATCTCCTCCATCTGGGCAATGCCCATTTTTAGACTCTCGGGAGTCATATAGATGAACTTTATGCCCGGATCTTCAGCAGCAGCGTCGATTGCTTTGACAAAGGAATAAAGCGGCATGCTACCCGTCATATCGACATTGCCGGTCATCGGGTTAACGGAGAACTGTTCGCCCTTCTGTTCGGTAATAGGGGTCTTGAAATCGAGAAGCAATATGCTCTCTTTTGCTATAATCGGCTCATCTGAAGAACTGAATGATGCGATGCCGATAAGTATCCCGATCCCTATGAATCCGAATATTAAAAAAGCCAGAATAGTACCCACGAATGAGGCCAGTAGTACTTTAAGAAAATCTTTCATATCTGTAAACCTTTGATTTAACACTAAATATTTTGCAAAGATACATATTATTTTTACTTTTGCCTTGATGAAAACACTCGTAAAACATCTATTTTGTGCACTTTTTACGATCTTCTATTTAATAGGATTCGTGGGCTTTGGAGTGCATAAATGTCGCATTGAGGGGACAGCGAATATGTTCCTTATGATGGGCGATGTCTCTTGCGAGTCTATTCACGAGCATTCCCACGATCATCACGGTTGTTCAGACAGTCGTTGTGACTCCCATCCCTTCCATTATACAGACTGCAGCGGAGAATGTTGCAGCACGGATGTTTTTGTAGTTTCTTCCGAGCAGGATCGTGTACAGGATGAAGATACGGGATTGTTTGCACAAATAGTCGTTGTTCCCCTGCTTTGTGATGATATGACGGCTCTTTATTCCAATGAAGCCACTTTCCCCTCAAGGGATTTTACTCCGCCAAAGGCCGGACTTCTACTATCAGCCCTTTCTGTCTGGAGGTTGTGATTTGCAGCTCTCCGGTGTTGTCGTGCGGTCATATTTGTGACCACGCGCCTCCCGTCTATTCCATGCATGCAATTAAAATTCACAACCAATTCCAATCCAAAAGAATAAAAACAATAACATACAATGAAAAAAGCACTATTATCAGCAATTTTCATCCTTTTCTGCACGACAATTCTTGCGCAGGATTTCAAGGGTTCCGTAATTTACAGGAGAAGTGACGGTAAAACCGAACCGCTTCCCTTCGCACAGATTTATATTATAGAGAAAGCAAAACTTATAGAGACTGACGAAAACGGTCATTTTACTATTAACCTCGAGGAGAGGACCACAATGGTAGCTACTTATGTGGGTTACACAAAAGATACCCTGATTGTGGATCCTGGAGTTCCTTCAGGAGAATTTTATCTGATGGGAGAAAATGAAGTAGATGAAGCTGTAGTGACCTCAAGACAGCTGACCAACACTCTCTCACGCATAAAACCGGTAAGAACTGAGGTAATTACAGCCGCAGGTCTCTGCAAAATGGCTTGCTGCAACCTTGCTGAGAGCTTCGAAAATTCCGCCAGCGTTACGGTAGGCTACTCGGATGCTATTACCGGAGCACGCCAGATCAAACTCCTCGGACTTGCGGGTACCTACACACAGCTATTGGACGAGAACAGACCGGTGATGAGGGGACTCGCATCGCCCTTCGGTCTAACCTATGTTCCCGGCCAGTGGCTTGAGAGCATCCAGATTGCCAAAGGTCCCTCTTCGGTAATCAATGGACTCGAGGCCATTACAGGACAGATTAATATGGAACACCGTAAACCTACGGATGAGGTTCCCTTCTTTCTTCAGCTCTTCGGCAGCAGTCACGCTATGGCCGAAGCCAATGTAGCCTCTTCTCTCCAGCTCAACGAGAAGTGGAGTACAGTAATCCTCGCTCATGCTTCTTCAGTGCTTAAGAGCATAGACCACAATGATGACGGCTTCAGGGATGAACCCCAGGCCACCCAATTCAATCTCTCAAACAGATGGCTCTACTACGATCCCAGCGGTTTCCAGATGCGTTTCGGTATCAGAGCATTAGCTGATGACCGACTTGGAGGGCAAATGGGATTTGAGAGGGATCATGACCCTTTGACAAGCGAATTTTGGGGTTCACGCATTAAGAACAAAGGTCTCAACGGCTATCTTAAATTGGGTATTCCTCTCAATGAAGAGAACAGTCACAATATTGCAATTGTCGCTGATTACAATTACCACACGCTTGGCTCCAGCTATGGATTGAAGACCTACGACGGCACTCAGAAATCCATATTCCTCAACCTTATCTATCAAAATCAGCTCAATGACCATCACCGTATCTCATTCGGACTCTCCGGACAGGATGACGATTTCCGGGAAGATGTGGAGGATCATAGGACATACATATTTACTCCCGTCCCCTCACCGGACCCCATCACTTACAAAATACCCCTTCATCGCAGGGAGAGATCGGTGGGTGTTTACGGTGAATACAACTACACTCTTGACGATAAGGTGACATTTGTGGGTAGCCTCAGAGGCGACTACAATAATATTCACGGTTTCCTTTTTGCTCCCAGAGTAACGCTCAAATATTCCTTTACAGATGATATCATCTTCAGACTTCTTGGTGGAAGGGGATTCAGGACTGCAAATATCTTAGCAGACAATATTGGAATCTTCTCTACCGGCAGGATCATTAATGTTGAGGAGATACGTGGTGACCAACGCAATCTGCTTGAGGATGCCTGGACATATGGAGGCAATATCACTTTCTATCTCCCTTTTGGATATGAAAACAATACCTATATAAGTTTCGACTATTTCAGAAATGATTTTCTAAAACAGGTAATAGTAGATCAGGAGCTCGATATAGTGCAGGCCGTTCTTTACAATCTGGACGGGAAGTCCTATACCAATACCTATCAGGTGGACTTTTCAATAGATCCGATCGAGAGATTCAATATCGTCACTACATTTAGATATACTGATGCTAAGGTAACCCTGAGAGGCCAAGGTCTCGTTGAAAGACCTCTTACCAGTCGCTTTAAGGCAGTTTTCAACGCTCAGTACGCTACTGCGATGAATAAATGGACATTCGACTTCACAGCACAACTCAATGGTAAGACAAAACTGCCAAATTTCATGGCAGGTCAGGATAAGGTAATAGAGAAAGACGGAGAATATTTCTCACCTATATATCCGATGTTCTTCGCTCAAATTACCCGCAAATTCAGAGGCATAGATGTATATATAGGTGGAGAAAACCTCGGCAATTACCGCCAGCGCAATGCCATTCTCAATGCTGACAAGCCATTTTCAGAAGAATTCAACGCCAGCGCTATCTGGGGTCCGCTCTCAGGCATTAAAATTTATGCAGGTCTTCGTCTCACAATATGGAAATAAGTTTTAATTTCGCAGATTAATATTTCAACAATCAAATATCAGTTACTATGAAACAATTTGTAAAAATCATCCTCGCAATTGCAATAATGGCACTCTTTGCATTCAACGCTGATGCCCAGAATAGCAAAAAGAAACAGGCTAATATTGCTGAAGTGACCTTCGTAAGCAGCATCGACTGCGCAGGTTGTGTTAAGAAAGTCGAGGGCAATATCCCCTATGAAAAAGGTGTGAAGGACCTCAAGGTCAATCTTGATGACCAGACTATCTACATCAAGTATGACGCTACAAAAACTGACAAGGAGAAACTTGCTGCAGCCATTGTAAAGCTAGGTTACACAGCCGAAGAGAAAGTGATTGAAGAAGCGAAAAAATAATTTTCTGACATGAAGATTTCAGGAATTAAGGTGGTTGTCCTTATGACATTATTGTCAGTTTTTGCATCATGCAATAATATGAAAAAAGAGGATTTTAAGGTATGGGCATGGCTTTCTGGCAGTACCACAATGAGCGGAGAGCAGTTGGATCATTATTTCAGCGAAGCTTCACGCGCAGGAATAAATGCGATTCTCCTTGAGTGCCACGGCGCCAAGCCGGAGATCATTGGGGATAGCGCCTCCTTCCGTGATGATGCTGCCATTGTCATTCTGGAGAATGCTATGATATATGCTAAGAAATATAACATTGAGCTTCACGCCTGGATGTGGACCACAAACAGAGTAGAGTTAAGCCTCAGAAAGGCTCATCCTGAGTGGTACCAGGTCAATGCGAAGGGAGAGTCCTGTGCGGAGATCAATGTCTACAACAGGGAGCACTATAGGTTTCTTTGCCCCACCCGTCCCGAAGTAACGGAATATCTCAAAGAGAGAGTAAGGGAGATAGCTACAGTAGAGGGTTTGGCCGGTATTCACATGGATTTTATCAGATATCCTGATGCAATACTTCCGTATGGGTTGCACGAGTCTAGAGGAGTGGTGCAGGACAAGGTCTATCCTCAGTGGGATTTCTGCTACTGTGATGAATGCAGGGCTGCTTTTAAAGCACAGACAGGCATTGATCCGCTGGATATCGAGGATCCCACTTCTGATGAGGCCTGGATGCAGTTCCGTTACGACCGCATGTCGGAGATGGCTTCGGAGATTGCAGCAGAGATAAAGGCTTGTGGTAAAGTGGCTTCGGCGGCAGTATTCGCTTCTCCTTCCGAGTCCAGGAAGTTGGTGCGCCAGGATTGGGCCAATTTCCGCAATCTGGATTATATCTTCCCTATGATATACCACAAGTTTTATAATGCGGAAGACAAGTGGGTTGAGACTGCTACCAGAGAGGGAGTCAAAGCCCTCCGTAATGCTGATAACGATGCCGTACTCTGCTCGGGTCTCTTTGTTGGCCATGTACCTGCCGATAAGATAGAGGAGTTTATCGGTTACACCGAAAAAGGCGGTTCGGAAGGGGTCTGTTTTTTCTCAATGGAGGGTATGGTTAAACGCACTTGGTTTGTGGATTCTTTGAGGTCTGCGGTGGATAAAATCAGATTGTAAGATTAAAGAAAAAAGCAGTATCTTTGTTGGTTATATAATATACACTGACAGATACTGCTTTTTTATGAAAAAACTCTATTTATCAGCGATTGTATTGTTTCTGGCCTATACTGCCGGAGCGCAATCCTGGGTACGCGTAAATCAGGTTGGTTATCTTCCCGATGATATAAAGGTCGCTGTACTCATTTCCACGGATGAGGCTTCATCCGAGTTTGATGTTCGTGATGCTATCACGGATGAAATTATTTTCAAGAGTAGCGGCCTCAAGGCCAATGCTTCTAAATGGGCTTTGAAAAGTGCCTTCAGACTTGATTTCTCACCGGTCACCTCTGAGGGCTCTTATTATATTATGAGTAACGGAACCAAGTCGCCCGTATTTCGCATTGGAGCTGATGTTTATGACGGTGTCGCCGATTACTTGCTGATCTATATGCGGCAGCAACGTTGCGGAGACAATCCTTACAACGATACTCTATGCCACCAGCATGACGGTTATATTATATATCATCCCACAAAGAGCGGCCAGAAAATAGATGTTACAGGTGGTTGGCATGATGCCACAGATTACCTACAATATACGACCACCTCTGCCACTACCATCTATCAGATGGCTTTTGCATACAAATATGCGAAGGATAAGAGCGTTTTTAAAGATCTCTACGATGCAAGGGGACGTAAAGGTTCCAACGGTATTCCAGACATTCTAGATGAGGTGAAATGGGGGCTGGACTGGCTTGACAAGATGAATCCCGCTCCCAGAGAGATGTATTATCAGATTGCTGATGACCGCGATCATGCCGGTTTCCGTCTTCCTCATCGTGATACGGTTGACTACGGCTACGGCCCTGGTAAGGGCAGACCCGTATATTTCGTGACAGGAAAACCTCAGATTGCTCATAAAAAGGTCAACAGGACTACGGGGGTTTCTTCCGCTGCGGGTAAATTCGCCTCTACATTCAGTCTTGGAGCTGATGTAATCAGGGATTACTATCCTGAATTTGCAGCCAAAATTGAAGGAAAAGTGCAGGATGCGTATGATTTTGCTCTTGAATTCCCAGGCAATACACAGACTGCGTGTGTGATTTCCCCCTATTTCTACGAAGAAGACACCTGGGTGGATGATATTCAACTGGCGGCGGCTACACTATACTCTCTCAACGGAGAAGAGTATTGGAAAAAACAGGCGGCTTATTGGGGTGAGTTGGAGCCGGTTTCTCCCTGGATGGGACGTGGACGTGGTCCCGGTAAAGAATATCACCACTATCAGTGGTATCCCTTTATCAATTTGGGTCACTACCTTCTTGCCTCTAGCGATGACAAAGAGGTTAGCAGCGAATTTGCCGAATATATGAGGCAAGGACTGCAGTATCTCCGCAATAGGGCGGGTGACGAGCCATTTATGCATGGAGTGCCATACCTCTGGTGCTCAAACAACCTAACTTCTGCTGCCGTTACTCAGGCGCGTCTCTACGAAGAGGCCACAGGTGACACCCAGTTCAGGGAGATGGAGACGGCACTCAGAGATTGGCTTCTTGGCTGTAATCCGTGGGGTACAACTATGATTTGCGGATATCCCGAGGCGCCGGTAGAGGGCTATGACTTTCCCTCAGATCCTCATTCATCCTATTTGCTGGTAAATGGCGACAATACCTATGGAGGTCTGATTGATGGCCCCATTTATAACATTCTCTTTGAGGAAAGAGCAGGATTTTCACTCACCAAACCAGACGAGTTCGCTGTTTTCAATAATGGAATCGCGGTCTATCACGATGATATCGGTGATTATGCCTCTAATGAACCCACTATGGATGGTACCGCGGGTCTGACCTATTATTTTGCATCGCTTGAAGGTCGCGGAAACGCTCTCAAATGCGCTCCTGCAACACTCAAAGACAAGTATGGAGCAGTGGTAAGGTTTAATCCTGAGAACAAAGAGATCTATCTGGTCTTTACCGCAGACACCGAGTTTAACGGGGCTGAATCTGTACTCAATACTCTCAAAAAGAACAAAATCAAAGCGGGCTTCTTCCTTACCGGCAATTGCCTTCGCAAACCCGAACACAAGGAAATTATTCAGCGAATTATCGCAGAAGGTCACTATTTGGGCGGCCATTCTGACAACCACGTACTCATGGCAGATTGGGGTGCTGACAGGCCCACTCTGATGACTACGGATAGCATTGTTACTGACATCCGTCGCAATTTTGATGCACTTGCATCTTTCGGTATCGAGCCTAAGGATGCATTGTGGTATATCCCTGCATACGAGCACTACAACAGAGAAAATGTGGCTCTACTGAATGCTTACGGACTCAAAACTTTCAATTATACTCCTGGGACAGGTACCCCCGCCGACTACACCACTCCAGAAATGAAAAACTATAAATCTTCTCAGCAGCTGATAGATGGACTTTATGCATTTGAAAAGGAGAATGGGATGGGAGGAGCAATTGTCCTGATTCATCCCGGTATCAGTGAAAAGCGCCCGGATCCTCTCTACGAGCGTTTGGGAGAGATTATCAGATATTTGAAAAAGAAAGGATATACATTCGGAACATTTAACAACTAAATCTATATATGTACAAAATTGTCAAAAAGGAGTTTTTGACTCCGATAATCTGTCTGATGGATGTTGAGGCTCCAAGACTGGCCGCAGCAGCGCAGCCCGGACAATTTCTCATCGTCAGGGCCCGTGAGCAGGGTGAAAGAATTCCTCTAACCATTTGTGATTATAATAGGAAGAATGGTACCGTTACCATTGTTACCCAGATTGTGGGTGCTTCAAGTCGTCTGATATGTCATCTTGAAGAGGGTGACTGCTTTACCGACCTGGTCGGCCCTCTGGGTATACCTTCAGAGTTTGTCAATTGGAAAGATGAGGAGTTTGCCGGCAAAAAGTTCCTTTTTGTAGCGGGTGGTCTCGGCACGGCTCCGGTTTATCCGCAGGTCAAATATCTCCATTCCAAAGGCGCCTACGTTGATGTTATAATGGGTGCACGAAACAGCGATCTGCTAATTTTTGAAAAAGAGATGAGAGAGGTATGTGACAATTTGTACATCTGTACCGATGACGGTTCAAAGGGCGTAAAAGGCTTTGTGACCGATATGATTGACAAAATTATGTTGGATGGTAATACTTATGACCAAGCAGTGGCCATAGGTCCTATGGTGATGATGAAATTCACCACTTTGACAATGAAAAAATATAATGTGCCGCTTACCGTAAGTCTCAATACCATTATGGTTGATGGTACCGGAATGTGCGGGGCCTGTCGTGTGACTGTAGGAGGTAAAACACGATTTGCCTGTGTGGAAGGTCCCGAATTTGATGCCTATCAGGTGGATTTTGACGAGGCGATGCGCCGTCAGTCAATGTATAGAGAGTTTGAGATTGAGGCCGATCATAAATGTAAACTTGGGTTGCACGAATAATAGAAGAGAGTATGAAAGCGAAAATGGCAAGAGTACCCGTAAGGGAACAAGACCCTAAAGTAAGGGCAACCAACTTTGATGAGGTATGCTATGGATATAATGCTGAAGAGGCTCAGGCAGAGGCATCACGCTGTATAAACTGTAAAAACCCCAAGTGTGTTACTCAGTGCCCTGTTTCCATTAAGATTCCACAGTTTATCGAGCAGATCAAACTTGGCAATATTGCTGAAGCAGCCCATATAATAGCAGAAGATAACTCTCTTCCGGCAGTTTGCGGGCGCGTATGTCCTCAGGAGAGCCAATGTGAAGGTGTCTGCATCCTCGGTATCAAGGGTGAACCGGTTGCAATTGGGAAACTTGAGCGCTTTGTGGCAGACTGGAGTCGCAAAAATGGTGTAAAGTGTGTCGAAACAGCACCTTCTAATGGTACTAAGGTGGCGATTGTGGGTAGTGGCCCTGCCGGCTTGGCCTGTGCGAGCGATCTTGCAAAACTAGGTTATGAGGTGACTATTTTCGAGGTTTTGCATAAGGCAGGCGGTGTGCTTCAGTATGGAATTCCTGAGTTCAGGCTCCCTAAAGAGGAGGTCGTTGAGGCTGAAATAGATAATGTTTGCGCACTGGGCGTAAAAATAGAGACCAATGTGGTTGTTGGGCGTACGATTACCGTAGATGAGCTTTTCGACAAAGAGAATTTTAAAGCTGTCTTTATCGGTTCCGGTGCAGGTCTTCCAAAATTTATGGGTATTCCCGGAGAGAATTTAAACGGAGTTTTCTCTGCAAATGAATTTCTCACACGCAGCAATCTGATGGGTGCCTATTCCGGCGAGACTGACACACCTATCTATACAGGCACTAAAGTAGCTGTTGTGGGTGGTGGTAATGTAGCTATGGATGCCGCACGCACCGCACTCAGATTGGGTGCTGTGACCACAATCGTCTATCGCCGCACAGAAAAGGAACTCCCCGCACGTGTGGAGGAGGTGCATCACGCCAAAGAAGAGGGCATCGACTTCAGGATGCTTACCAATCCGGTTGAAATACTTGGTAATGATAATGGTTGGGTTACCGGTCTCAAATGTATAAAAATGGAGCTGGGAGAGCCAGATGATAGTGGCAGAAGACGCCCTGTGCCCGTCGCAGGATCCGAATTCGATATTGAAGCCGATGTCGTGATTATGGCGCTCGGTACATCCCCCAATCCCTTGATTGCAAATACTACTGTAGGTCTTGATACCAACCGATATGGATGTATCATTGCAGATGACCTCGGTGCAACATCGCGTCCCGGTGTATTTGCCGGAGGCGATGCCGTTACAGGTGCGGCAACGGTAATTCTGGCTATGGGAGCGGGTCGCAAGGCAGCAGCTGCAATAGATGAATATTTGAAAAAATAACCCCGATATGGCAAAGAAACCCTCAATACCCAAAGGAATGCGCGACTTCGGTCCCTCCGAAATGGTCGGAAGAGATTATATTTTCGATACCATTAAAGATGTTTTCAAACATTACGGATACCAGTGTATCGAGACACCTGCGATGGAAAATCTCTCTACGCTCCTCGGCAAATATGGTGAGGAGGGAGACAAACTGCTCTTCAAGGTGCTCAACTCAGGTGACGCATTTGCAGGAATTGACTTAAGCGAGGATTTAAGTAGCAATGCAATCGCACTGAAAGTGTGCGAAAAAGGGCTCCGCTACGATCTGACAGTGCCTTTTGCAAGGTATGTGGTACAGCATCAGAATGAGCTGACATTCCCTTTCAAGAGGTATCAGATCCAACCGGTATGGAGAGCAGACAGGCCACAAAAGGGACGTTACCGCGAGTTCTACCAGTGTGACGTGGATGTTATTGGCAGCGATTCGCTGCTCAATGAACTGGAGCTGGTGCAGATAGTAGAGATGGTTTTCGATCGCCTGAAAGTCAATGTTTGTATTAAGATCAACAACCGCAAGATCCTATCCGGTCTTGCGCAGATTTGCGGGCATCCGGACAAACTAATAGACATAACTGTTGCCATTGATAAGATTGACAAGATCGGTCTTGAGGCTGTAGAGGCCGAACTTCTCGAGCGCGGACTTGATCGTGAGGCAATTGCTATGATAAAGCCCGTGCTGCTGCTGGAGGGTACCAATAGTGAAAAGATCGAACGCATTGCGCAGATACTTGCCTCCTCGGAGGTTGGTATGCAGGGAGTGAAGGAGATTCGCACCCTGTTCAGTTTAATTGAGGGTGCAGGTATCGGTACGAGAGTGGAGTTGGATCTTTCGCTTGCACGCGGACTTAACTATTATACCGGAGCTATTTTCGAGGTCAAGGCACTTGATTTTGCCATCGGCAGCATCTGCGGTGGTGGTCGCTATGATGACCTTACCGGCATTTTCGGGCTTCCCAATATGTCGGGAGTGGGTATCTCCTTCGGTGCTGACCGCATTTACGATGTGCTTAATGGACTTGATCTATTTCCCGCAGAAGTAGCTTCGGCCTCGGTAGTGCTCTTCTCCAATATGGGAGAAAAGGAGGCAGCTTTTTGCGTGCCTATAGCTGCATCACTCCGCAGTGCGGGAATAGCTTGTGAGATATATCCTGACAATACCAGGCTTCGCAAACAATTTGAGTATGCTGACAAGAAGGGAATCCCTTATCTTGCAATTGTAGGTGCCAATGAGGTTGCTGAAAATTCAGTTACCCTGAAAAATCTAGCCAGCGGTGAGCAGCAACTTGTCAAAATCTCACAACTTTTGGGGAAATTTAAATAATTGGAATTGGAGGTTTCGTCCAACTATTTTTGATCTTTCTGACGAGAATCTTCTCTGAAATTTTCCCCTTTTCAGAAAAAATGACCTGCTCAGGTGGTCTATTTTGTTTTTTTCACAAAATAGACCACCTCTCTTCTTTTTTCTTTCGTGACAACTTGGTAACTTTGATAAATGTTTAAACAACCTAACAGGTCAGTGACTGTGGTTGAGTATTTATTGTAAACAATCGACATATATTTATAATCATTAATGAAGCATTCTACTATGAAAAAGTATCAAACAAGCTTTAAGATTGCGATAAGAATTCTCTTCTTATCTCTCTGTTTTTTTGCAATCAAATCATCGTCTTGCAAGTATGATGATGCAGAATTGAGACGCAACATTCAGGTCATCGAAAATCGAGTGACTACACTGGAAGAGTGGAAAACTACAGTCAACACGAGTATCGAATCGTTGAAAACTGTTGTAACTTCCCTTGAAACTAAAAACTTTATTGTGAAAGTTGATCCTGTCAAAGACGCGGATGGTAAGGAGATAGGTTACAAAATTACTTTCCAGAATGGGGAGAGTATTACCATCAAACATGGAATTGACGGGATTGACGGAGCAGATGGTAGTGATGGCAAGGATGGAGCTGATGGCAAAGATGGAGCTGACGGTAAAGATGGCTCTGATGGTGTTGACGGTGTAACACCCGTTATCGGTGTTGCCCAAGATGATGATGGCCTTTATTACTGGACAGTAAACGGTGAATTCCTGACAGACAACACTGGTAAAAAAATGCCTGTTACCGGTCCGAAAGGAGACCCGGGTAAGGATGGTAAAGATGGTGTAAATGCAATTGCTCCTCAACTGAGAATCAACCAGACCGGTATATGGGAAATTTCCATAGACAATGGTCAGACCTGGACGGAAATGAAAGATGATAATGGTGATTTTATCGATGCTACCGGAGAACAGGGGCCTCAAGGTGAAAAGGGAGATAAAGGAGATAAAGGCGACAAAGGCGACAAGGGCGACAAGGGCGATAAAGGTGCTACAGGCCCTACAGGTGCCACCGGTGCTACAGGTCCGAGAGGTGATTCTATGTTCGAGAGCGTTTCCTACGATGCTGATTATGTTTATTTTACTCTTGTGGCAAAAGATGCTCAGGGCAATCCTATAGTTCTCGTTGTGCCGCGTGCTCCCACTATTACCATTGCATTCGCAGATGGTAACGGTCTCGTTGGAATAGGACCAGGTAGCGTATTGACACTCAATTTTACCGGTTTGACTCCCCAAACCTTCAATTCTTTGGTTGCGGAACTTAAAAATGAGAGCGGTATATGTCTGACTGACATTGTTACACGTGCAAATCCATTTTTATCAATTGCAAAACCGGTATTCACCAATGGCAAATGCGAAAGTACTACGATTTCCTTCGACGAGGTGTTGGTAGAGGTCTCAGGAGAAGAGGCAATGTTGAGAGTAACTCTTATCGATGAGAAAGGTAAACAATATACCGCTTTTCGTGTTGTTAAGATGTTCGCCGAAGCTGTTGAAGCAGTGGCCTATAATGGAGGAACTTATAAATTGACTGAAGATCTTACGTTGTATGACTATCTGGCTCTGGATATCCCTGCCGGAAAGAAATTCACACTCGATCTGAATCAAAGGAAATTGACAGCTGAAGGAATTACAATTCCGAATGACGGTTCTGACATTACGTTCAAAAATGGTGATTTGGATCTCAACAAAGATATTAGCATGAAGTGCTCCAACTCTTCCGTAACCTTTGATGGAGTTGATCTCACCAGTACTACTGACGTTGCTATCCGTTGCGGTGAAAACAATGATCCTAACTATAAAAATAATACCATAAAGATCGTAAACTCTACAATAACTTCGCTTGCAACCGGTATTATTTTATTTAACAAAAATGTCCTGGAAGTTGAAGGCTCTACAATTAATCATGGCTATTTTGGTATTACGCAGAGTGGTAACTACACCGGCTCGAATGTAAAAGTGGTGAACACACAGATTGCAGGCAAATATTCCGGAATCTACCTTTCCAATCAGGCTACAGGAGCAACAAACATCTTGTTTGTTGACAACGGAACTATTAGCAGTACCGATGAATCTCCTATTGAAGTGAAAAAGACAAATATTACCGTGAAAAATTCCGCTTTGACTTCCACTGCTGCCACACAGAGTTATTCAGTCAATCCGGGAGGTTCGAATGGAGTCGGATACGGTATTGTGCTTGCAGGATATGCTGTCGGCACTGCATATGAAGGAACTTATACTTTCGAAAATAATAGCTTTACCCTTCCCGGTGCCAGCAAAATAGTAAAGTACAATGGCACTGGTAACAATGGTCTTGATGTTATACTATAATGTACAATTAGAGGGAATTACTCAGTTATGAGACAATCCTTCTATTAATGCATTTAGTTAAATAATTTAGAAACTGTAAAAAATCTGTTTCAACTATGAAAATATATAATAAAAGAATTATTCTTGGGCTGAAGGTCTTGTTTTTATGCCTTTGTTTCTTTGCGATCAAATCGTCTTCCTGTAAGTATGACGATACGGAGTTGCGAGGCAATATTACAAGCCTGGAAAATCGTTTGACGACGCTTGAAGAGTTGAAAACTTCAATAAACGTTAACATCGAATCGCTGAAAGCTGTCGTAACCTCTCTTGAGACCAAGAACTTCATTACGACAATCGAATCTCTTAAAGACGAAGCAGGTAAGGAGATAGGGTATAAAATCACTTTTCAGACCGGAGAGTCCATTACTATTAAACATGGAAATGATGGAATTGACGGAAATGATGGAATTGATGGAAAGGATGGAGCTGATGGAAAGGATGGAATAGACGGTGAGGATGGAATTGATGGTGTTGACGGCTTAACACCTATTATCGGTGTCGCTCCAGGTGAAGATGGGATTTATTATTGGACAGTGGATGGAGAATTTATGACAGATAATCAAGGTGAAAAAATACCTGTTACCGGACCCCAAGGCGAACCCGGAGAGGATGGTAAAGATGGCATTAATGCTATTACTCCGCAATTAAGGATCAACCACATTACCAAAATATGGGAAGTTTCCATCGACAATGGCAAGACGTGGACAGAGATGAAAGATGCTAATGGAGACTTCATCAACGCCATCGGGGTGCAAGGTCCTCAAGGTGAAAAGGGCGAACCGGGTGATAAAGGGGATAAAGGCGACAAAGGCTTTAAGGGTGACAGAGGCTTCACAGGTGATATGGGAGCAACAGGGGCAACAGGAGCAAAGGGTGCTGCTTTGTTCAAAAGTGTTACCTATAATGCCGATTTTGTCTATTTTACGCTTATGGCAAAGGACAACTTAGGCAATTATATTGTTCTTACAGTTCCGCGAGCCCCTAGTATCACAATAGAATTTGCTGATGGTGCCCTTCCCGTTGGAATGAACTTCGGTGACGTATTAACGATCAATTTTACCGGTTTGACTTCCGGGAACTACAATTCTCTGGTTGCCGAATTTATTCAAGAAGGCGGCGCCTGGGGAATGGAAACAGCTATTGTCCCAAATGCAAATCCCTGTTTGGAAATTGCAGAACCTGTCTTCAATAACGGGGTGTGCAACAGTACTACAATCACCATCAAACAAATGATCGAGACAGGTGGTTTTGAGGCACTGTTGAGAGTAACTCTCACTGATAAAAAAGGCAACCAATATGTGGCTTCACGTGTTGTGAAGTACTTTTACAGTAAGCTTGCAGCCGCGGCTTATAATGGAGGAAGCTATACCTTGGCTGATGAGGATGAGGTTCAGACTGATCAAATCGAGGTTCCTGCCGGAAAAGAATTTACACTTGATTTGAATGGTAAAACACTGCACAATACAATGACTACCCATATTTGGAACGCTGATCAGGGCAATTGGTCACATTTTACCGTAAGAGGAAAAATGACTATCAAAGATGGATCGCCAGCAGGCACAGGAAGTATCACGCCGGATCCGAATGATTGCTATGCAGTAGATGTACGTGAAGGTGGACATTTGATTATTGAAAGTGGTTCATATAATGGAAATCGTACTTCAATATATGTTCACGAAGGAACTGCTGAGATTAAGGGTGGAAAATTCAGTGTTCAACAGCAACATCCTACTGATCCTTACGGTTATGTGATTGACTGTGACAATACCAATTACTTAAACGGAACAGCAAAAGCCCTGATTTCAGGTGGTAGTTTTGTCGGCTTCAACCCCGGCGATTGCCCTGCAGAGGGGCCCGGAACGAATTTCGTGATTGACGGTTACCATTCCTATGTTAGTGACGGCGCGGCAACTCCGAAGGTTTACAGTGTTAAACTGACTCAACCGGTTACATCTGCTGCAGAGTTTACGGCTAATATGGCTGCAGGTGCGAGCTCCATCATTCTTGGTGCGGACATTGATTTGACCGGTACGGACATAACCACTGCAAGGAATCAAAGTATAGACTTGAATAGTCACAAACTGACCGCCAAAATAATTAACATTACGGCTGATGACTCAAATAACTCATTTACCAATGGTGATTTGGAACTTACAGAGTATATTCATATCAAATCCTCCAACTCTACGCTAATCCTTGACAATGTTAAATATAAAAGAACGGGTAATAATCCTGCTATTCTTTGTGGTGTCCAGAATGACGACACTTATAAAAATAATATAATAAGGATCAAAAACTCCAGCATAGATGCTAACTCAGTCGGCCTTGGTGTTGCTATGACCACCAAAAATACTCTGGAGATGGAAAACTCTAAAATAGAGAATGCTGCAATCGGTATTTATCAGGATCATTTCTCTACGGGCTCAACCATTAAACTGGTTAATACAGAGATAATGACTGCTGTACCTGGAATATTACTAAATAATAAGACAGGAGGAGCAAGGAATATATTGAATATTGAAGGAGGCAAAATCCATAGTATGGCTGGTTCCGCTATTGAAGTAAGGTTGACTAACATCACTGTGAAGGGAGCTGAACTCTCCTCTGATAATACGACACAGAGTTATAAGTTCATTCAAGGCGGTGGTAGTGGAGGTGGGTATGGTATTGTGCTTGGCGGACATGCCTTGAACATTCCATTTGAAGGAACTTATCTTTTTGAAAACAACACCTTCACCCTTGCAGCTGGTCCCGGCGCTCCCAAAATAGTAAAGTACAATGGTACTGGTGACGATGGCCTTGATGTTATTCAATAATGCACATCAGAGTGAGTAATACAATATTAGGTTACTTTCTCTATTAATTTACACTATTAGGGGGTAGTTCAATTAAGAGCTACTCCCTATGTTTTTTATAAGATTTGCATAATTTAATAAAAATGCTTATCTTTGTTGCCCATTACACCGCGGAGTAGAGCAGTTGGTAGCTCGTCGGGCTCATAACCCGGAGGTCGGAGGTTCGAGTCCTCCCTCCGCTACAAAGAGAAAGGAAGCGCTGATTTTACGATCAGTGCTTTTTTAATTTCAAGGGATTATTGTGTTCAAAGTGTATATGGTGTATATGATATAAAACCATTCTTACCATGAAAAAACACCTCCTCATTACCACCTTGATCTCAATTACAGCATTATTTATCTTTTCCTGTAAGGAGCAGACACGCGATTTTCGGGTTGAATTTGATCTCAAAGGAATCGTTTCAGACCAGGCATCCATTACTGTTTTCGGCCTGCGTGACTCTGTCCAACTAGATCTGTCAGATCCGGCCAAACCTCTCATTCCTGTGACAGATGGGAAAATCATCGTTTCGGGTACAACATTGCAAGATGTTGTACTACGCATAAGCTTGTCCCAAGATCGCCAATTCTACAAGTATGTGGATCGGGGATATTTTCCTAACAAGGCCTCTTCGCTATGGTGCATTGTAGGACCGGGGACTAACTTGAAAGGCAGCACAGACTTGAACGGTAAAAATTTTGTGGACTTTTACCCAACCGGAGATAAGGAAAACAGATTATTTTCCGAGTTTACAAGCAAATATATGCCTATACAGAGCCGAATCGGAGACATCGCCGTTCAGATGGCCATTGATACATCCCTCACTGAAACAGAACTAAATAAACTTATTAATGAATCAGATTCACTGGAAATTCAGAGTGACCGGCTACGCAGGGAGTTAATCGAAAATAATCCCTCATCCATCGCAGCACTGTGGTTGATGGAAGATATGCTCGTCCGCTCTCAGATTGAGCCTGCAGAGCTCGATCCGCTTTTGGCAAGAGTAGATCCCAGGTACCACGACAATTATTTCTACCTTAATGTAAGAGATAGGGTAGAGGGTGCAAAATTAGCCGCTGTCGGTGCTTCATGTCCGGTTGTTGAGGGAGTAGATGTCCACGGAAATCCCTTCAACCTCCAGGAGCTTCGAGGCAAATATGTAATCATAGATTTCTGGGGAACGTGGTGCAGTGCCTGCCTTTCCGGAATGCTAGCGATGCGAGAATTCCGGAAAGCAAATGCCGACAAACTCACCATTATCGGTATTGCGAACGACAAGGATAAGGAGAAAGTCATCGCCTGTATGGAAAAACATCAGATGGGGTGGACTAATCTCTTACAACTGCAAGGTGACAACGATTATGTTGCCAAGTTTAATGTTCAGGGCTTCCCCACAAAAATATTGGTTGATCCAAACGGCATAATAGTTTACCGTGACAGCGGAGAGAGCGAAGAATTTTATTTGGAAGTCGACAAGATAATCAATAAAAAATAATGAAGAAGGGCCGGTTTTTTTCCGGCCCTTTTTCATTTGTTCGTTTCTATTGTCGTACAGTATATTGATGTTTAGTATGTGTTCTGCTGAATCTCACCCTTCGACTTGTTGATCTCGTCTTCGCTGATCGGTAATGCATAATGACGGGAATTGGGTTCGAGTACATAGGATTTAGGAGTTTCGCCAGTCTGGATTGTGGTTTCGTTATAGGGATAGAAGGTACGTGTTACTGTCACTTGATTGGCGGGGTCATTTGCGTTGAGGCGTTTCAGGTCATACCAGCGCATAGTGAAGGCCATCTCCCGGCGACGCTCTTGCAGTACTTTCTTGAGTGCATCAGCCTGTGAAGAGGCTGTAAGGTCTACATATACTGCTGATACGATACGATTGCGACGCACATTGTTCACATACTTCATAGCATCTGCTATATTGCCGTTTCGGGCAGCACATTCTGCTATAATCAGATTCATTTCAGCTGTTGTAGGACCCGATATGACTGTGTCAAAGAAGAATTGGCAGTAGCCTGGCTGACGTCCCCTAGTAGTCTTTTCGCAATAGCGAAGTCCGAAATCAGGTAGCACGTAGTAATAATATCGTAGGTCATTATTCGGGTCTTCTCCAGGCACATCGGTGCGATATGTATCTAGAAGATCCTTGCTGGGAATGTACCACCATGAGCCATAGTAGCAGGCACGCATGTAAAGCATCTCACTCCATTCGGCGAAAAGCACATAGGTGGCTTCACCGTACAGCTGAGGATAGGTATATGGATAATAAACCGTAATGACCTCCTGCTGAGGTGTACCTTGATTGATGGTGTACTTGTCAACATAACTGTGTCTGTACATCTCTGTAGGATTATTATAGTTCTTTAAGACACTATATTCCCTAAGTACTTCTTCAGCATACTTACGTGCCTTATCATAATCAGCACGATAAAGATAATAGCGGGCAGCAAATGCCTTGACCGAAGCTGTAGTGGCTCTCCAATTCTGATTGCGGCCATCTTTATTCTTAAAGGGTTTAGTTAATTTTAATCCTTCTTGAAGGTCAGCTTCAATGAAATCCCAGGTCTCCTTAAGTGTTGCGCGTGCCACAGATTCTTCAAAAGAGGTGCTCTGCTTAAGCGTAATGCCCAGTTCGTCACCATTCGATCCCGTATAATAAAGTGAGTGTGCCAAAGCAATCTGAAAATAACAGTAAGCTCGTAAGAAATGGGCTTCCGCTTTCAGGTTGGCTTTGAAGGATTCCTCTCCTTCCACGTTGTCGATATTGTTGATTACCAGGTTGGCGTAGTAGGCCTTCCCATACTCTTTTCCCCAGGTATGGTAACGGGTATCCACATTGTTCTTTTCGTTCCACAGACCATATACCAGTTGATATATGCTATAACCGCTGTTCATAGCACTATTGATATCTGTTCGTATGGCATAATCATCACTAGCCAACATAATGTCCGGGTTTTCCTGATAGAAACCGGTATAACGGGCGAGAACCATATCGAGCTGCTCTGCAGTTTGGATGGTTTTCCGCGTACTCTTGGATGGATCTACCTCTAAAAAACCGTCAATTAGGTTGCAACCGTTCAAGAAGAGGACGGCGAGGCAGATAAACAATACTTTATATTTATTCAGTTTCATAGTCGTATTCATTTTAGAAGTTACATTTTATGCCGAACATATAGGCAGACTGTAGTGGTGCGCTTCCACGCGGGAATTCCGGATCTTCGTGCCATTTATTGAAATAAATGTTCAGCGGATTATTGGCTTGGAAGAATACTTTTAGGCTATTTATGCCCAGCCATGAAGTTGCGGATTTAGGCAGGTTGTAGGCAACATCGATTTCCTGAACCCTTATAAATGAAGCACTTTCTGTCAGGTAAGACATATAGCCCCAGAAACGATCCCAGAAATAGAGGCGGGTCTCATTATCTTTCAACGGAAGATGGATCCGCTCATCAGGGTTGCAATCTATGATTTCACTATATTTTGCATTGGGTATTGAACGGCCGCTGAGTCCGGGATAGTTGAATGACTCGCGTCGGAACACATGACCAAACTTACCGGTGAGAATCAACGATACGTCAAAGTCATAGATTTTCAACGAAGTGGAAAATGCAATATTGACCGGTGCTACAGTTGTACCCATATCGTAAGAGATGTTCATCGCATCACCCGATGGCCAGGAAGCAAAGGTCTGTTGAACCCCATCCTTGCCTATAAGCGTAGGCTGCCAGTCAGGTACCGATTCAGTTCCCCGGTTCACGATACCGCCATACTTGTAACTCCACATGGTATTCATATCATAACCTTCCATCCACGCATAAGAGCCACCACTATACACAAGCTGATATGCGTAAGAGGGATAATAATCCAGTGAAGTGATCCTATTGCGGTTCCATGCGAACATCAAGGAGCCTTCCCATACGATATCTCTGTTTACAGGGATCGTAGAGCCGATCTCGAATTCGATGCCAAAGTTGTCAATTTCACCACTATTCATCTTCATCGAAGAGGTTCCTTGCACTGCCGGTAGAGACACGGAGGCGATCAAGTCTAGTGAATGTTTCTGGTAGATATCAATTTTTCCGTTTAGACGGTTGTTGAGGGCAGAGAAGTCTACTCCGATATCGAAAGTCCTGGTACGCTCCCAACGCAGAGTCGGGTTGCCATAACTGGCCATTGTTGCCGTATACTCATTAGTCAGGACACTAGGGTTTGCACTCGGATTAATCAAAGGCTTAAAAGTCGTACTCTTATCAACATTACCGTTGTAACCGAACGTGGCGCGGAGTGTTAGTAGATCCAGCCATGTTATATCTTGCATAAAGTCCTCTTTTCCAAGTTGCCAGCTACCGCCGACAGACCAAAATGGAGCATATCGATATTTTGGATCGTCAGTGATGAGGTTGGATGCATCTGTACGGAAACTGCCTGAAAGCGTATATTTTCCGTTGTATGTATAAGAGGCATTGGCAAACGCAGAGAAATAGCGATCTGTCGTATAAGAGAAAGAGTTAGTATAGGCGAACGTCTGCGATGAACCTTGCCAGTTATCTATCCTGCGAGTTCCGCTTCCACCCACGCCGTTGGGGAAGGTTCCTACAGAAAGAGATTTGTCATCATACCCATAAGTACGGGGATGTCCAAAGCTCTGATAAACATTGTCAATGGTCTCAAAACCTGCAACGGCGGCAACGTCATGCTTATCGGCAAAGGAGCGGTTGAAGTTGATTTGGCCACGGAGTGTCAGCACATTCATAAGGTATGTGCTTTGGTCAAGGAATCCGCCGGTAGGCAGATTAAAAGTGACTTTATTTGATGTTTTGTCCCAGCTGGAAGCTGTGTTTACCGTACTGCGGACCAGGTATGTCTGTTCCGTATAATAGTTATGCGTCCTGCCCTGTATCATTTCATACTGAGCCTTAGCATCAAGTGAAAGGCCTTCAATAATCTTGAATGTCAGACCTGTCTGTAGGCGTGCCAATGTGTTAGAAGAAGTCAGTTCACGGCCATACATATCTTCAACCGGATTCATTGTCCAATCTGAATAAGGGAAGTTTTCTGTAGGCACATGGCGCTTAAGGTAATTAAGGGAAATGCCACCACTATATCTAATATAGTCACCGTTACTGTCTACCAACATTTCATAAGGAGAGAGTCCCGGAAGTCCCGAATTGCTGTTATTTGAGTTTGTGTGGTTGTAAGTACCATTTACGTGTAAGTCCAGCCATTTGAAAAGAGTGGTTCTGTTGCGGAAGCTGACCATGTACTTTTTGTCCATGTTCCGCTTGTAAATCTTGTCTTGATCTTCATATAGCAGTGAGAGATTGGTCTGACTGCGAGCTGTCGCAATTGAGATATTAACGTTCTGTTGGAATGTGGAAGCATTCTGAAGGAAATATTTCCGAAGTTGAGAGCTATTATCCAATTTACGGTAAGTATCAATAATAGATAATGCCTCCGATTGAGATATATGGCCCAAACGTGCCTCATTCAATAGGTCGTAAACCACGCTCTTTCCTCCTGAATAAGATGATTCTGCAGGGTACCATAGTGGTGCGTCCCAACGATTGAAGTTGTTTACTTCATAATCAATTACATCATTAGAGGATGCTCGTGATAGCGTATAATCTAGATTTAGTTTCGGGGATATCTTATAAAATCCCGAGTAATCAACGGTCACACTTGCCCTTCCTTCCGGTGCTTTTTGAGCATTCTTTGTGGTAATAACGATTACACCGTTAGCCGACCGGGCACCCCAAATGGAAGCTGCTGCGGCATCTTTTAGGATGGTTACACTTTCTACATCGTTCGGATTTAGATCCGATAAGGAGGAGGAGACAGCAAAGCCATCCACAACAACCAAAGGAGTAGCATTGCTGGAGAATGTAGAGGTTCCACGGATTGAAAATCTTGGGTTACCATAGATGTCGGTTGTATAGGCGATACCGGGAGCAGCCCCTACTAGACGGGTGGCTATATT